>CAZBRK010000040.1:0-5583 GCA_964494445.1 uncultured Pseudomonadales bacterium | reverse complement strand
AACTCTCTAATTACCTACACTAACTCAAAAGGAGAAGAATCCACCATCTTTACTAAAGATCTAGCTAAAGAACTAGACAAACTTGGCGGCCTCTATCCTGGCTGTCTCCGTACCATTCCTGTTTGTAAAAACTACCAAAAAAGATATCTCAATCTTGATCCAAACACCAAAGCCGCATATGACTCCCTTCTACCTTTTAATTTTGACAACACTCAAGGTTACTTAGTCCTCGACAATAATGTTGTTGAAGAAAACATTCCTTTTCTCAAAGCCATCGATCAAGGTCTCAACGAAAGACATACTGGTCTCATGTACACCCTCTCCCCTTCTTGGATGCAACCAGATATTAAAGATCAACTAATTAAATTCAAATCAGGCAATCTTTCTACCAAAAAAATCACAGACTACATTAACAATCTTGAAGATAATAAAGCTAATAAATATCTCTGTTCTTCCACCCCTTCAGAACTCCTTGGCTATTTCGACGCTCCTAAAACATACCCCAACTCTTCTACCCTCAACCAATCTATCACTTTTGACAACCTTGAACAAACCAGCAAAAAACAAATCGACACTGAACAATACTGTCAAGGTGAAGGTCAATATGGTTACTACTGCTCTACCTACACCACCCAATCAACATGTCAATCATCTAGTTTAGACTGCACCTGGGTTAGTAAACCAATCTATGAATACACCTACACCGCCAAAGGTAAAGGTGACCCCATCATCGTCCTCAACTCTCCTTTAGTCACCAACATCACTAACTCCATCGTCTCTGGAGCCACTTCTCTCTGGAACATGCTCCTTCCTAGTTACGCTCAAAAACCAGACAAAAAACTCATCGATGCTCCCACCTCAGACTTTACCGCTTCTAGTTCTCAACCCAACAGTTCTGTCTCTGTCACCACCAGCGACGGCTCCAACACCATGCCTATTTACAGAGAATCCAACCTTGCCCAAGACGCTCTCTGTCTTCTTCAAAACAAATGGCTAATTCCTGCCGGCCTTCAAAGAAGTTCTGTTTGTTCTGAAGATCCCACCAATGAAATGACTTCTTCTTGTCAAGAATTTGACGGCAAAAATACCTCTCCTTTCCCTGTCTCTGCCAACGTCTATAGCAACCCTGTCCAGTTTAGTTCTGAAGCCAAACAACTATTCCAACAAGCCGCCAGTTGTTTCAAAGTCTCTCCTAAAATAATCGCCGCCATCTCCACCGTCGAAGTCGGTAGTCTTTATGCCAACTCTTTCGACCGTCAAACCGAAGCCTACTGCGCCCCTTCCGGTGACGGTTGTGGTTCCTGGGGACCTTTCCAATTCCTCCACAATAAAAATGGAACTATCAACGAAACCGTCAAGCAAAGAAACCTTCGTGACCCTATCCACCCCTTCTGTTTTGATATAAATAAATGTCAGCGTCCTGAAGCAGAAGAATACGATGTCTGGGCCCCTTATGGTGATGCCTACAACGAATGTAACAACTCAACCGAAGACACCAATATTTGTAGTCTGGTTGACTCTGCCTATGCTGTCGCTAAAAAAATTACCCTCAACATCAGCAATAAAGATCCTTACAGTGACGCCACCATGAAAGCAGCCATCTTCAACTACAACAGCGGTGCTTGTGGAGAAAATAGCAACTATACTCGTCTAGGTAACATGAACTACTGTGATTACGGAGTCTGGTTTAATCAAAACTACGACAATAACTTAAACTACATTGGTAATTAATGAATGTATAATAACCTCATGCGCCGCCCTACTCTTATCATCTCTATTCTCCTTTTCTCCTTCTCACTAATATCCCCAACCCAAACATCTGCCACTAACACAGACAATGATTTACTAAAAATCTACCAAGACCGTCGTTCTGGTGATCAAATGAACTTAGAAACTTGGTATGGTGGTAAATATGGTGGCAGCGCAGAAGAAAGTATCGGTTTTGGCGACATTATCCTTCTTGATATCATGGAAAAAGTAGGCGGTAGTTCTAATGAAAATGCCCAGGAACTAGAAAAAGTACTTAATGAAATGATGAGCTCAAAAACATCCAAAAACGAACCATACACTCTCTCTAATCTACAAAACTATTCTCAAGGAGGAGCTATTAACGGTGCTGCAAAAATAATCACCTCTCTTTATCAAACCACCCCCGCTTCTTCCACTGAATACCTAGCCTATGTTCAAAATAATCTTCACGACAAAAAAATAGTCCAAACCGCTTACGCTGATAACGGTTATGGTTTTACCTCTTTACAACCAATTCTCTCTGTCTGGAAAGCTTTTAGAAATGTAGCTTACTTCTTCTTTGTTCTTGGCTTTATCCTTTATGGTTTTATGATCATGTTTCGCATCAAAATCAATCCTCAAACTGCTATCACCATTCAACTTGCCCTTCCTAAACTAATCATTACTCTTCTACTCATCACTTTTTCCTACGCCATTGCTGGTTTCATGATCGACATCTTCTATCTCATCTGGGGAATAATAACCAACCTTCTTATCAGCCAAGGTTTAGCTCCAAAATGGAGTAACTTTGTCTCTGGTTATAGTCACGGTTGGGCAATCCCAATGATGGGAGGAATGATTGCCAGCATTAAATTTTTTATTGTTGATCTTTGGTCCATCATTCTCCCCATACCTCAAATTTTCTCACTTGCCGCCACAGTACTCATAACTCTTTTACTTAGCCCCTTATATTTACTACTTGGATTAATCTTATTAATCGCTATTTTCTTCACCTTTTTAAAAGTTGTTTGGATGCTTATTAAATCCTATGTCAACATTATTCTAAACATTATTTTTTCTCCCATTATCCTTCTTGGCAATATTATCCCCGGATCAAAATCTTTCGGAAACTGGATCAAAAACATTTTTGCCGAACTTTCAGTTTTTATCTCTGTCATGACCATGTATCTTCTCGCCTTCGATTTTATGTGGCAACGGGAAAAAATATTCGACGGCCAATCTGGTGCCATGTGGGTACCACCTCCTTTACTAGGTCAGTCAGTCTCTGACTTAGGTGTAGGACCCAACTCTGCTTCCGCCCTCACTCTTCTTGGACTCGGAATGATACTTATGACTCCTAAAATCGCCGAAATAATTAAAAACGCCCTCCAAATCAAAGACCTTGGCTATGGTTCTGCTATAGGTGAAGCTTTCTTTGCTCCTACCATTTCCAAAGGCATTCAAGGTTATGCAAGTAAAGCAGTTGAAAAAAATGCAATTAAGCCTGCCCAAGAAAAAATAGTAGACACCTTCAAATCACGCAAAAACAGATTAACTAATAAAGAAGTTACTAATAAAGAAGTTAATGAAAGATTGAAAGAAGATGTGTCAAAAGGACAAAACGAATAAAAACAACCTAACTAAATCTTTTAAATAGGGGGGTAAAAGTATCAAATTCTATTTCCTCATCCTCACCTTTTTTTATCAAAAAACCAACATCTTTAGCCCCTCTAATTATCTGCTTCATACTTCCTCTATCAACAGTGCCCATACTCCAAGGACCCGTTCCTCTTTGGTCTTTTTTCCACTTTCTCATCTGATCCCACATCCAGTCTTCTTGAAGACGATATCTTACTTCTTTTGAATAACCCTTCTCCACTGCCTTCTCAAACCAGTCAATATACTCTCTTAGTTTATCCTGACTTAAAATCTTTCCTCCTTCGTGTTCAGCTTTCATTAAATCAAATAGTTTGGCTGCCTTAAAAAAACCAGAAGTTTGTGCTCCTGTTCCCCCAAAACCAATACCTACATAATCAACCTTATCAAAACCTCCATCCAACCAAAACTGCATTAATCTAATTTCTTTTTCTCTTCCCACCACCACACCTCCTTTTTTATTTACCTTATTTTTTCCTGTTATCATCTCTAAAAAGGACAACTCCATTGCTCCCCATTTTTCCAAATCATTTTTAAACTCTTCACTTAAACTACTAGCCCTCTCTAACTCTAAAAGGGGATAGTAAAGCCTCCTTGAAGCACAGCCCCACTCATTTCCACCATTTATTCTTGCCCCAAAAGCTCCAGCTAAATCAGTTGCATAGATCAAACTCAAGGCCACGTTTTCTGCAAACACACTTCCACTTTTCTTGACTACCATCTCTCTAATTCTCTTCACATCTTTTGACGTCAAAACTTCACCTTTTTTATGATCAAGTTTTTCATCTTCCTTGTCTGGAACACCTAAAGTCCAAGGGTTACGATATATTTCTCCATCTACCATTATCTCCCATGAATAAGGGTCTTTAGGTTTCTCTGAATACCTCAAGTCAACTGTCGTTCCCATTCTCAAATACAAAGCAAATGCACTCGATATCTGACCTGAACTACTTAGTTTCTTAAAATTATCAAAATCATCCGCTCCCAAATCGTACCACTTATATCCATCAGGTCTTTCCCCTTTTCTTAGGTCTAACAAAGCTCCAAAATTCTTCCGTTTATCAAAAGTCGCCACTCCATTACAGTGTAACTTCCACATACTTCTAGTCACTTTCTCCAAATCATTACTCAACTCTGAGTAACCATCCTCCATCAACTTCAAACCATCAAATTTCTGCCCCGATTCTTTTATAATAATCTCAAAATTACTCTTAAATTCTTCATAAGAATACTGTTTCCCCCCTAAAGTGATATCTGTATAAGCTTTTTCCAAACGTTTTTCATACCATTTCTTCCAACTCTCTTCATCTTTAACTCTTTCTTTTCTTAAAGCTTCAGTCACCAACCCTTTTCCCTCTCTTCTGTCCATTCTTTCCAAAATTTTTGTTGCTTTTTCTACCGTTCCTGATCCTTTCAAGACCACCTCCGCTTCTTCTTTTCTCTCCCTCACATCACCCATTGCCCAAGCAACAATATTCCCAATAATTATAAAGTCTTCTTCATCATCAACATCTAAACCCAAATCATCCACTAAAATCATCACATCTTCTGCAATAGAATCTCTCCCTTTTCTCAACATCTCAACTTCCTCTTCTTTAGATAACTGTCTTAACTCCAAAACCCTTGGAGATAAACGTTTTCTAGTCACACAGAAACTTGAATTCTCTCCACCAAATAACTCCTCAAAAAGAATCCCTTGCCTCATTAAGAGAAGCCCTTCCTTATCATCAATGTTTTGACCCAAAGACTCCGATAAATCTACACCTTCTCCTTGTATCTTTTCTATATCATCTCCTTCTCTATAACTTGCCAATCCTTTAAATTTAGAAAGACCCACCTTCTTATCATTCTCAACCACTTCCCCTTCTTGATGATTCTTTTTCTCAGGACTCATATTTTCTTCTCTCATTTAACAACCGACTCTATAACGCCTCCAATTTTATCACCCTCTCTTAAAAACATCCACAAATCTCTCATTCTTCGCTATACTTAGGCTACCTACTCCTATGGCCATTGAACAACACCCACTACCTCAAGATGTTACCGGATACCGTTTCCGTCTTATCGGTGACATGACCCTAAAACAATTCCTCTATATTGCAGTCGCTGTTCTAATTACCATTCTCGTCCACAATCTTCCTCTACCCTTCTTCTTCCGCTACCCTCTAGAGTTAGTCCTTCTTTTACTCGGTATCGGCC
>CAZBRK010000039.1:3551-5942 GCA_964494445.1 uncultured Pseudomonadales bacterium | reverse complement strand
GTTGCCTATATATCCTGAGATGAGGGAGCCGGAAGTGAGGTTGGCATTGGTTATTCTAAGGAAGTCATTGTTAGTGGTACTACCTATAGCGAGAAGTTGTCCAGTACCATCAGGAGAGAGGACGATGTCTCCGTCACTAGTTGGGGCGGTGGAGATGGTGATGGCTTCTCCTTTAATACCAAAAGTACCAGAGGTGGATTCTATAGTAGGGGAATTGGCGGCGATGATTAAGTCACCGTCATTGTTGATTAGAGGGACAGTGTTGATGGTAGCAGGACTAGTTGCCACATACCCCTCCAGGGTCTGAGTATTGGTAGTAATGTTGTCGGGAGGGTCAATGTTGGTAAGGTTGTTGATGTTGGTAGTAGGAGTGTTTGCTTTAGAACGGAGATCTTGGTTAAAGGTGTAAAAACCAATACCACCACCAATGGTTAGGAGGAGAAGAATAATAATGATGACTATTTGACCAATAGGGAGTTTTCTAGAGGTTTTTGGAGGCTGTTGGGTGGTAATATCACGAGCGGGAAGAGTTTTAGCTGGTTGATAAGGAGTTTTGGGAGAGAGTTTTAACCAAGCTAAGGGAGAAATTTTGTTGATTTGAGGGGGAGAATAGAAGGGATCAGTATTAAGAAGGTGGGTGGCAACGGCAAAGCGGGTGAATGTTTTGAAGGAAGATGTTCTTCTTTTAATGACACTTGAACTTGTTTGTGTGAGTTTGAGGTAGTTTTGGTAGGCCTCGAGGTTACTAGAAGTGATGATATCGGGCAATGATGTCTCGGTTTTGGACAGGTTATTAGCAACCCAGATGAAGAAGTGATTAAGGTCGGAGATGTAGTTTTTGATTGTTGAGTGGCTCTTTTTTTGTTGTTCGAGATATTTTTTAAATTGAGAAAGAATATTTGGGACAGAAATTGATGGGGATGAAGAGGTGTTGATGGTGGTTATGGGAGGGAGTTTTAGTTGATATTTGAGGCTAAGGAAAGCAGAGAAACGGCGGAGAGAAGCAGTATGTCGGTTGAGGGTACTGAGGGGGGAGTTGAGGTGAAGGTGTTTAAGGTAGAGGTCGATTTTTTCAGCGGTAATCTGTTCAAGAAGTGGATTTTGGGGTACGAATTCAGGTTGGGTAGAGAGCCAAGAGAAAAAGCGGTTAAGGTCGGATGTGTAATTCTTAATTGTTATTCCAGAGAGGGTTTTGTTTTGGGATTCACCAGGATCAAGGAGGAAGTTACGAAATTGGTTTAGGAGTTGGTTGGGTGTGTTTGGGGCAGGTAGCATAGTTTAGTTATTTGGCAGAAAGAAGAAAGAGGAGAATGGCAGGAAGAAGGAAGGCTAGAGCAGCTGTAACTGTTTCTAAAGTTTTTGTGCGAGAGTTGGAGACTGGAGTGGAGTGAGTGAATTCTTGGGTGGAAAAGTCGATGATCTTCATGTTGATTAAAAATTGTGTTTAGGTTTAAATTAGACGGTTTTAGACCCTCTTATACTATAATAAAAAGAAGAAGCGTCTTTGTCAAGTCTGAGTAAGGTGGGAATGCGGAGATCTTTTAGGCTAGAGAAATAGATTTTAAAGCTATTTGATGTATTTTATTTACCGCAATTATCTGCGGTTTATATTTTATATACTGCGGTGATTAAACCTGAGAAAAGGGGTTTTAGTTGCGGAAATGATGTTTAATATGGAAGGTTATCCACTATTTTAATGATGCTATACTCTGATACCCTTTTTTAGCTTCTGTACTATTTTGTTTAACTTGCGGTGATTTTAAAGAATGATGTGGTTTGAGGATTAAAATAGCGAAGAAAAAGCAAAGATTGATGATTTAGTGAATAAAGTGAGAAAAAATATTTAAAGAAAAAAATAATGATGATGGAATGGGGTGGAAGATAAGAAGGAGGAAGGAGGAAGGAGAAAATGAAGGGTTAGATTGATGGAAAAAGAAATAGGGAGTACGGGACTGGGGTATATTAAAACTAGGATATTTTAGGTTTGAGAATGAGGGATTAAGGATGTTGATTGGAGATATGTGAAGATGAAAAATGGTGCGAGAAAGATATGGGAAGAAGGGGTGAAATGAAGGAAAAAGGGGGAAAGTATGATCTGATACCCGAAAGAAGTTTTTGCAGGCTTTCTAGGAGGATTAGAGGGGTTGGGAATGAGATGGTTGGATATGAGTGACTAAAGTATTTTTTTAGCCGTTTGAGAGAGTTCAAGCTTGGTGACTCGTGGATCAAGGTCTTTGTAAACTTTATAGTGCATTACTTCCTTTTCTTGGCGCATTTCTTTGATTTCAGTGAGGACTTGATCAAAACCGTTTAGAGTTTCGTTTCTGAATTTGGCTTGATTTTCAGTGACTTCTTTAAAGCCTCTTTCTACCCGGTTGGATAGTAAAAGGT
>CAZBRK010000039.1:0-3451 GCA_964494445.1 uncultured Pseudomonadales bacterium | reverse complement strand
GTTTTGTCTGTTTTAGTCAAAGCCATGATTTCATTAAAACATTTACTGGTGTTGAAGTAAAGATACCGGGCATGACAATATCTTACTTAATGGCGAGAATTAGATCTAAGATTATCGGCTGAGACGTGGAGAGTAAGAAAAGAGAGGAAGGAAAGGAAAAAGAGGAAGGGAGGTAGTGGGGGAAATAACGAGGTGTTTTTTTTCTAACACAGGTAATCAAAACATATCAAATGTGGTGGTGATTGATGGGGTTTGAGGGAGTGGAAGAAAGAATAGAGAAGGGTGTTGTTTTGTGCTTGAGAGGGCTGAGAAAACCCGAATTAATCGTTAGGTTTATTAAACAGTGTTTTTTATAATTAACTGATTGATTAATGGAAGTTATGAGATAGTTGTGAAACCTGTTTTAGTTTGTTTATAAACAACAAGGAAGATGACAGTATCATGAAGATGTCTGTAGTGTTAAGAGAGGTATTGATGTAGTTAAAATAGTGAGAGGAAGGGAAAAATTAGTTAAAAAAAGAAAAACGAATGGGATGATAAAATAAAAAAGAAAGCAGTTTGATTTTAGATATTTAGATGATGTCTTTTGATGTTGAATTGTCAGTGTTGAAAATTAAGTGCTTAGTTATTTAAGGAGATATAAATTAGCAGAGACTATTTATGAATGATAGGAAAGTTGATAGTTTTTGGAGTAAAAGTGAGGCCGTTTTATTTTTGGTATAGTGAACTTATGGTGAAGAATGGGGCAAAAATAGAGATTTTGGGTGGCTGGTGGTGGATTAGTTTGGGGGTGGTAGGCATGGTTTTAATGGGTTGGAGCCTGTGGGAAGGAAGAAAAAAGGAAGAAGTTAAGGTGGAGTATATTACCGCTGAGGAAGAGGACAGGGTGTATTTATGGATAGATGTTGGAGGGGCAGTAGAAAGGCCTGGGGTGTATGAAGTAGAGCAAGGGTCAAGAGTGAAGGATGGTTTGATAGCAGCTGGGGGATTGGCAGATGAGGCGGACAGGGATTATGTGAGTAGAGTGATTAACTTGGCGAGTGAGGTGGAGGATGGAGAGAAGATATATATACCCCTTATTAAAGAACAGGAGGGAGGGGGTGTGGTGATGGGAGTAGTGACAGATGTTGTGAACCTAAACACGGCCAGCAAGAGTCAGCTTGATACCCTATGGGGGGTAGGAGAGAAGAGAGCAGAGGATATTATTAATGGAAGACCGTATAGAAGTGTGGAGGAGTTGGTGGAGAAAGGAGTGTTGACGGAGTCGGTGATGGAGAAAAATAAGGATAAGTTAACGGTTTATTGATCAAGATGAGAAAAAGAGGGGTGTTTTTAGTGACAATTTTGGTTTTGAGGTTGGTGATGGGTGGATTGATGACAATGAAGATAGAGAAGGGGGTGTTTGTTAGGGTTGAGGGTGAAGTGAACAAAGTACATCAAAAGGGTTCTAAATGTATAGTCGGAGTGGGTGTGTTTAGAGTGAAAATTGAGGGCAGGTGTGAGTTTTCACAAAGGGATAAGGTGGAGGTGGTTGGCAAGTCGTATCAAGGAGTGACAGATTGGTTAATGGGGAGAATTTGGTTGAAAGATGGTATAAAAATGGAGGTTTTAGAGAAGGGAAATGAAGAAGGTGGTTGGTGGTGGATGTTTAAAAATGGTTTAGAAAGAAATCGTGAAAAGTTGAGCCTGATCTTGGTGCGGTTATTACCGCAGAAAGAAGCGGGGTTGGTGGCAGGAGTGGTGTTAGGAGAGAAGATGAGGTTGGGAGATGAGTTTTATCAGCAGTTAATCAAGACGGGAACAGTGCATATTGTGGTAGCTAGTGGGTATAACGTGATGGTGGTGGGAGAGATGGTGATGGAGACAGGAGTATGGCTGATAAGTAGAACGGTGATGGTGTGGGTGTCTGTGGGAGCGATGTTGGTTTATGCTTTGATGGCTGGTGGAGATCCTCCGGTGATGAGAGCGGTGATTATGGGAGGAATGCTATTAGTGGGTAAAGCTTGGGGAAGAAGGAGTAAGTCAGGTTGGGGATTGTCTCTGGCGGTGTGGTTGATGGTGATGGTGAAGCCGGAAATAGTGGAGGAGGTGAGTTTTCAGTTGTCGGTAGCGGCCAGTTTAGGCTTGATGGTAGTAGAGCCTAGGTTGAGGTTGTGGTTGGAGGGTTTGAAGTTGAGTAAAGGGTGGAAATGGCTTTTAAGGACAGAGTTGTTACCAACGGTGGCTGCACAGATAACGACAACACCGATTATTTGGTGGTATTTTGGTCGGGTGAGTTGGATAGCGCCGTTGGTGAATGTGTTGGTGCTACCTTTGGTGCCTATGTTGATGGCTGGTGGAGGATTGATGTTGGTTTTAGGAGTGATATGGCTGCCTTTGGGGAGAGTAGTGGGTTGGTGGGTGTATGGTTTGGCTAAGGTAATGGTAGAGTTAATTGGAATTTGGTAAGAGTATATGAGGTTACAGAAGATACTTAAAGAAGTACTAGTTATTAGTTTGATAGTGTTAGGTTGGTGGTGGATAGAGAAGCCGGATGGTAATTTGCATGTAGTTTTTTGTGATGTGGGGCAAGGTGATGCAGTATTGATTATTAAAGAAGATGTGCAGATGTTGGTGGACGCTGGTCCGGGAAGTGCGGTGATGGAGTGTTTGGATGGGAACATGCCTTTTTGGGATAGGAAGATTGAGGTGGTGGTGAATACACATCCAGACAGAGATCATATAGGTGGTTTAGATAAGGTGATGAATGAATTTGAGGTGGGTAAGTTAGTGATTAATGGAATGAGAGGTGAGAATGAGGACAGTCAAGAGGTGTTGGAGTTGGTAAAAGAAAGAGGTGTGGAGGTGGTGATACCAAAAGCAGGAGACAGAATTGTGATGGGTGAGATGGAGTTTGATGTTTGGTGGCCGGAAGATAAGCAGGGAGAGGTGATGGCTTGGAGAGATATGGGTTATGGAGTTGGGGAAGAAGAGGAAGATATGAATAAGATGTCGGTGGTGGGGTTGTTGTCTTGGAATGATTTTGAGGTTTTATTGACGGGAGACATTGGTCAGGAAGAAGAACTAGCACTGAAGAGAAGTGGAGTGCTGAGAGATGTGGATGTGTTAAAGGTATCTCATCATGGGTCTAAATTTTCTAGTGATGAAAAGTTTTTAGAAGTAGTGAGACCAAAAGAGGCTGTGATTATGGTGGGGGAGAAAAATAGTTTTGGTCATCCGACCGATGAGGTTTTGATGCGGTTAGATCAGGTTGGGAGTAGGGTGTGGCGAACTGATGAACAAGGTGAGATTGAGATAGTGAGTGATGGTTTGGGGTACTGGGTTGAGAAGCCTTGACAAAGGTGATCTATCTTGTCACAGTATGATTATGAGATTAAAAACATTTGCTCTGATTGTTTTAGCATTTAGTTTCTTTTTTGTCGGAGGAGTGAGAGCGGAAGAAGTGGTGGAT
>CAZBRK010000038.1:0-5949 GCA_964494445.1 uncultured Pseudomonadales bacterium | reverse complement strand
ATACAGAGCTAGGCCGTCGAGTGAGAAAGGGACTCCGTAAACTTGACCACCGATATCAAGAGTTGAAGAAATAATGGGATAGAAATTTGATTGAATCTCGGTTGAGGAAACGCTGTTAGCTGGAGCAGGGAGAAGATTGTTGATGAAGAGGGGTAGCCAGGATGTGTGAAGACGGACAATATCAGGAGAGTTTTCGTTTTGAAGAGCGGTCTGAAGACGTTGTTGATAGTCTTGGGAAGACTGCATTTGGTAATTGATTTTTATGTTAGGGTTTTGTTTTTCGAAAGCGGTGATGAGTGGTTGCATAACTGTAGGAGATTCCCAGAGACCCCAGTAAGTAAGAGTAATTTTGGGTTCAGAGGTTGAGGAAGAAGAAGAGTTCTTGTTAAGAATGGTTTTGACAACAAAGTAGATAAGACCGATGACGAGAATGGCAAGGATAATGGGAATGATTATTTTAAAAGGTGAAGATGAAGGAGAGGCTGGAGAGGCAGCTTGTTGGGGTGGTTCATAGTTGGGTGGTGGAGGAGGAGTGTCTTCGGGGGTGGGAAGGTTAGAAGTTGAAGGAGTGGGGGGGGAAAGGGGGGGAGATTCTGGAGGAGTGGGTAAATTTTGAGGTTGAGGAGAAGTGGTGGGAGGAGGTGAAGAAGGTTGTGGTAAGGGAAATTGTTCGTTAGCCATGATTAAAGTATAGCAAGAAGTAGGAAAGAGAGAAAATGGAAAAAATAATAGTTTAAAATGGTGAAGTAATGAAGATTCTAGTAAAAAAAATCATTGATAAGGAGTTGTGGAAGAAGGTGTTGAAGATAGGTTCGATGGTGGTGGGAGGAATAGTAATGCTGGTAGCAATAGTGATTGTTTCACATTACTTGGTTTATAGAGAAAAGGTAATACCTCATGTGTGGGTGGGAGGAGTGGAGGTTTCAAATATGAGTGAAGAAGTGGTGGAGACGTACTTAGAAAAACTGTTTGAAAGTGAAGTAAATGAAGTAACAATAGTCTACCCAGATGGAGAAAGTAAGATACTGACAGATTTGGGAGTAGAGAGAGATTGGCAGTGGACGGCTAAACAAGCAATAGAGATAGGAAGAGGGGGAAATTTGTTGACGAAAATAAAAGAAAGATATGTAAGTTTTATAGAAGGAAAAGAGATAGAGACTCCGTTGGTGTATGAAGTAGAAGGATTAGAGGGAGTAATTATAGAAATCAAGGAAAATGTAGAGTTGGAAGTAGTAGCAGCCAAGCTGATGATTGAAGGAAGCGGAGAAGAAAGAGTAATTAAAATTGATGAGGGTGAGGAAGGTTTGAAGGTAAAAGAGGATGAGTTAAGAGAGGAAATTTTAAGAGCATGGAGAAGACCAGGTAAACAGAGAGTAGAGATTAAAACGGAGAAGCTGGGAACAGGAGTAAAAGAAGAGAGGGTGGTGGTGGCGGTAAAGATGGCTGAGGGTTGGTTGGAAAAAGAGATGTACTTGTTTTATAAAGATGAGGGGTTGGTTTTAAAAGAAGAAAGAATCTTAGAGTTAATCGGGTTGGGAGATGAGGAAATAAAAACAGATGTTTTTGAGGAGATTTATGAAGAGTTAAAAGTGATTTTAGAAACAGAGTCTGAGAATGCCATTTTTGAGTTTGAAGGAGGAGAGGTAGTTGAGTTTAGACCTGAGGTGATAGGAGTAAAGATTAATAAAGAAGAGTTTAGAAAGAAACTTGAAGATGGTTTTAAAAAGGGTGAGGAAAAAATTGAGATAGAAGTAGAGATTGACGAGCCAGAGATCAGGGCCGGAGAAGTAAATGATCTAGGAATAGTAGAGTTAGTTGGAAAAGGTGAGTCAACCTTTTACCACTCAATTAGTGGTCGAGTGTTTAATGTGGCTTTGGCAGCGTCAAGATTAAACCATAAATTGATTGCTCCGGGAGAAATATTTTCCCTTAACCAAACGATTGGAGAAGTATCGGCAAGTACGGGCTACAAAAATGCTTATGTAATTAAAGATGGAAGAACTGTTTTAGGAGATGGGGGTGGAGTGTGTCAAGTATCAACGACGATGTTTAGAGCAGCGTTAGCGGCAGGTTTACCAATAGTAGAGAGAAGAGCTCATGCTTACCGAGTAGGATACTACGAACAAGATGCTAAACCAGGTTTTGATGCAACGGTGTATGCTCCATCGACTGATCTTAAGTTTAAAAACGACACCGAAAGATATTTATTAATCGAGACAAAGACAGACA
The DNA here is from genome assembly GCA_964494445.1 of uncultured Pseudomonadales bacterium. Taxonomy (GTDB): domain Bacteria; phylum Patescibacteriota; class Microgenomatia; order UBA1400; family MFAQ01; genus CAZBRK01. The sequence goes on along the minus strand of CAZBRK010000038.1, from coordinate 3,720 downwards.
CGAGAAACTACACTTTGGAGATTAATCTGTACGGCACGGATGATGGAAGAGTGGTGGAGATTGGAGTACCACGAGTTTTTGGAACGACTCCCCCACCAGAAGATTTATATATTGATGAGCCAACTTTGCCGGCTGGAGTAGTGAAGCAGATTGATTGGAAAGCGTGGGGAGCAACTTCAGTGTTTGATTATGTGGTGAGAAGAGATGGAGAGATAGTAACAGAGAAGACTTTTTACTCTGTATACAAACCTTGGCAAGCGGTGTTTTTAAGAGGAACTCAGGTTTGAGGTAAAATAAGAGAATGATTTTAGCGATTGAGTCTAGTATGGATGAAACAGGAGCGGCGGTAGTAAGCTCGTGGGGCAAGGGTGTAAAGGTGTGGTCAAATGTAAAAGCAAGCTCAGCAGAAATGCATGAAAAATATGGTGGAGTGGTGCCAGAGATAGCGGCAAGAGAACAGGTAAAGGTAGTTCTACCGGTGATTAAAGAAGCACTGGAAAAAGTAAGAGGAAGAGATTGGCAAGAAGAACTGAAAGATATTGAAGCGATAGCAGTGGCTTATGGTCCAGGAATGATGGGGAGTTTGTTGGTAGGAGTAGAGACGGCAAGAGTACTGGCGAGTGTAGGAGAAAAAAAGCTGATAAAGGTAAATCACATGGTTGGGCATATCGCGGCTAACTGGATTAAAGAGGATGAGAGTGATTCTGTGCCAGAGTTACCTGCGATAGGGTTGGTGGTGAGTGGAGGGCATACAGACTTGGTAAAGATAGATAAGAAAAATAAATGGGAGTGGTTAGGGGGAACAAGAGATGATGCGGCAGGAGAGGTGTTTGATAAGTCGGCGAGGTTGTTGGGTTTGTCCGATTATTTAGGAGGAGTGGTGATAGAAAAAGCGAGTAGTGAGGTGAGTAAAGAAGGTAAAGAATGGATGAAGAAAGAAAAAATAAGACTACCGAGACCAATGATAGGAAGTAAAAACCTAGAGATGAGTTTTTCGGGGTTAAAAACGGCGGTGCTACATGAAGTAGAAAAATTAAAAAAATCTGGGGGGTGGAGTGAGGAAAAAGTGAAAGCATTGGCAAAAGAGTTTAATGAGGCAGTGGTGGATGTGTTGATAGCAAAAACAGAAAAAGCGATTAGAGAAGAACATCCTCAGTCCCTGTTGGTGGGAGGAGGAGTGGCGGCTAATAAGTTGCTTAGAGAAAGACTGGAAAAAATGGCGAGTGAGTTTGGGGTAAGGTTGTTTAAAGCAGAGATGAAGTACTGTACGGATAATGCGGCTATGATTGGAGCTGGAGCGGTGATAAGAAGGGAAAATGTGAAGATAAAGAATTTAAAGGCTGAACCAAGTTTGGGAGTAGTGGAGTAAATTGGGGTAAGTTTCAGAGATAAAGAGAGAGGTTTGAGATATAATTTGGGCAAATGGACAAGCAGTACGACTATAACCAGAACGAGAAAAGAACTTACAAGCAGTGGGAAGAGAGCGGAGCTTTTAGTCCCCCAGCAGGAAAAGATGCAGGAAAGAATAAGACTTTTACAATTATCATGCCGCCTCCCAATGCGAATGACCCTCTACACATGGGGCATGCAATGTTTGTGGCGATTGAGGATATTTTGATTAGGTACCACCGGATGAAGGGTGAAGATACTTTGTGGTTGCCAGGAACAGATCATGCTGGAATTGAGACTCAGTTTGTATTTGAGAAAAAGTTAGCTAAAGAAGGTAAGAGCAGGTTTGATTTTGACAGAAAAACACTTTATGGAATGATTGATGAGTATGTAAAAGAAAACTCAGGAGTGGCGATTGAGCAGATGAAAGGATTGGGAGCGAGTGCAGACTGGAGTAGATATAAATTTACGTTAAACCCAGAGATTGTTGAGGGAGTGATAAAAACATTTATTAAGCTAAATAATGATGGTCTGGTGTACAAAGGAGAAAGGTTGGTTAATTACTGTACTAAGTGTGGCACGGCGTACTCTGAGCTAGAAGTAGACCATGAAGAAAAAGAGGGTAAGTTGTATTATGTGCGTTATCCCCTAGCGAAAGATAAGAGCAAGTTTATAGTGGTAGCAACGACTAGACCAGAGACAATGTTTGGTGACACGGCAGTAGCGGTACATCCAGAAGATAAAAGATATGAAAACTTGGTGGGTAAGATGGTGAGACTGCCTTTATGTGAAAAGGATATTCCAGTAATTGCTGACAAAATGGTGGAGATGGAGTTTGGAACAGGGGCGGTAAAGATTACACCAGCACATGATCAGAACGATTTTGAGACTGGAGAAAGACACAACCTAGAAAGAGTTCAGGTAATTGGACTTAACGGCAAGTTAATGAGTGAAGCAGGTGAGTTTGAAGGTTTGTCGGTAATAAAAGGAAGAGAGGAAACTTTAAAGAAACTGGAGGAAATGGATTTGATAGAGAAGGTTGAAGAGATAAAACATAACGTAGGAGAGTGTTATCGTTGCCACAGAGCAATTGAGCCTTTACCAATGTCTCAGTTCTTCATTAAGACTAAACCTTTAGCCAAAAAGGTACTAGAAGCTTTGGATAATAAAGAAACTTTAGTGTGGGGAGCAGGAAGAGAGAAAATTTTAAGACACTGGTTGGAGAATATTAAAGACTGGAATATTAGTCGACAGATTGTGTGGGGAATTAGAATGCCGGTATGGTATGAAGTTAAAGATAATGAAGGGAAAATTTCGGTAAGTTTTGTTGACAAAAAAGGAGAGTTTCATAAAGGAGTGTTAAGGCAAATAATAGATGAAGGTTTTGATCTGGATGAAGTTAAGGCTGGGCTACAGCAAATAATCGTACCGGAGTATAAAGAGAAGTCTAGCCAAGTAAAGTATGTGGTGAGTGAGACAGAACCAAAAGAAGGAAGGTGGATTCAAGAAACAGACACTTTTGACACTTGGTTTTCTTCTGGTCAGTGGCCAGTACTGACTCTAAAAACAGGAAAGCCAGGAGACTTTGACCACTACTACCCTACTAATGTGATGGAGACTGGGTATGATATTTTACCTTTTTGGGTAATGAGAATGATGATGTTGGGTATTTATTTAACAGGCAAGTCCCCATTTGAAAAAGTTTATCTACACGGACTGATTAGAAGCAGTAAAGGAGAGAAGATGAGTAAGAGTAAGGGAAATGCGATTAATCCGGTAGAGATGATAGAAAAATATGGTTCAGGAGCAGTAAGAATGGCGTTGGTGATGAGTTCTACCCCCGGACAAGATAAGAATGTTGGAGAAGATCAGGTAAGAGGAATGAGAAACTTTGCTAACAAGATCTGGAATGCAGCCAGGTTTATTGAGATGCAAAAAGAAGAGAAAAAGAAGGGTGGAGATGAGAAAGAGGAAAAAGTATTTAAAGAGAAACTGGAGGAAGTTGAGAAAACCATTACCAGACAGATGGATGAACTACGTATAGGTCTGGCAGCAGAAACGGTGTACAACGAGTTTTGGCACTGGTTCTGTGATGAGTGTATTGAAAAAGGAAAAGAGGGGAAAATCTCGATAGAGTTAATCTATGAAGGCCTGATTGTTTTCTTGAAATTACTACACCCATTTATGCCTTTTGTAACGGAAAGAGTGTGGCAAGAGTTGGGACAAGAAGGTTTGTTGATTAAGGCTGAGTGGCCTGGTAAGTAAGATTACTTTCCTTCTTTTTTGTCGGCTTTTGGTTTAGCTTCACCTTTTGGTTTAGCTTCACCTTCT
>CAZBRK010000037.1:0-6010 GCA_964494445.1 uncultured Pseudomonadales bacterium | reverse complement strand
CAACCAGAGAGTTAATGAATGAAGTTTTAGCTTCTTCAATTTTTTCTTGACCAGCCTTTAAAAGATCTTGTTGAGTTTTGGAGATGGTTTCGGAGATGGATTCGCTTCCAAGTACCTGAGAATCATCACCCTCTTCCATTTCTTGAACTTTAGGCCAGAATTTTAGAGGAATATTTAATTTGGTAATAGCTTGAGGAATCTGATCAGTTAAGGGTTTGATCTGAGGAATGATCTGAGGGGAAAAGACATAGAGAGCATAAGCAATAGCTGCAATGATAAGAATGCGAATTATGACTTTCATGATCTTATTTTATCAAAGAAAAGAAATCAGAAGAATGACACCCTTTCTTGGATTAAATTGTAATGTTTGTTTTTGATTAGTGCTGACTTAGTGTATTTTGCCCTAGTTACAAAAAAATCCCCCGAAGTAGATGGTCCACTTCAGGGGATAAGGGGTTTAACTGTTTTTAAGGGTTGTCGAGGAGATTTTCAATGAATGAATTGAAGGGACTGTTTTGGTCACTGCAACGAGCCTTTTCCTCTATTATGAATTTAGATAAAACTTCTTTTTCTGTAATGGTGCCGTCCTGTAGTGAACTAATCAAATTAGTAGCCTCTTCATTCCATTCTTTAAATTTGTTTATGATCATTTCATTGAAGACGGGAAACAAGACACCCATATGAAGAGTTGCTGACAAGATGTGTCTAAACATGTTGACGGAATCTTTGAAATTTGTACGTATTAATTCTTTTATAATATAGCTATCCTGTATCGGTATTCCTTCTGTATATTCTGAGATATCAAATTCAACTACAATGTTTATTTTGTCATCATCATCATATGTGATTTTCATGACTTCTCCCTTTATTATGTGAATGTGTTTTGTTTATTTAAATGAATAAATAACTTAGTTAATATATTATCACCACGTCGCTAGCTTGTCAATAATATAGGATAGTTTAAGGGAGATATTAACCACGATTGGCAATTTCGTTTTTTATTTTAACCATGGTTTCTTTTATTCTTTGTGCCGAGAAGAGGATTTGAACCTCCACGAGATTTGATTCTCACAGCCACCTCAAGGCTGCGCGTCTACCAGTTCCGCCATCTCGGCTAGAGTGCCATGGGAGAGAGTTGAACTCTCACGAGCATAAAGCTCACAGCGTTCTGAACACTGCGTGTCTACCAGTTCCACCACCATGGCTTATTTTTGTAGAACTTTAAGTATGACTTGAGCCTGTTAATTTTCAAGCGGCCAGATGCTGTTGATTATATCAAAATAGCGTTGGTTACGAACCAAAATAATCTTATGTAGATGAAAAAGAGGGATAGCAGGAAGTTCTTCGGCAAAGACTCTTTGGAATTCGGTATAGATTTGTTTTCTTTCGGTCTTGTCTAGAGTAGTACGACCATCCTCAAGAAGTTTGTCTAGTTTTTCGTCAGAAAGATGAGAGGTGTTGGTGCTTTGAGTAGAGTGCCAGTAGGCATACTGGTCAGGATCAACAGGAACTTCAAAAGTGCTAAGAAAGAGTTGGTACTCTGTTGGTACATGAGGACTAACTTTGACACTGAAGTTAAGGTAAGGGTTTTTGTTATTAGCAGCTATTTGTTCAGCTATGGGAAGAAGTTCTGGTGTGGTAGCTAGTTCTAGATTAAGAATGTCAGTATTTTCAGGTAGGCTATCTTTGATTAGGTCGATTCCCCTATCAATGTTTTTGTCATAACTTTTAACTAGTGGATTGTAAGCCCATGATTGAGGATTGATGGTGGTAAAAGCTCGGCTGAAGCCAAAAGTCTTGTCGTCTAAGGTGTAGGCAATGCCTTGACGTATTGTTTTGTCTTGCAGGACAGGGTCGCTGGCGTTTATGAGCAGAAGGGCCATTTGAGAGTAGTCTTCTTGAAGTTGAAATAGGCCGTAGGAGGAGAGGTCTGTCTCAGTTTTGGTGGTAGAGGTAATGAGGGCATCTATCTGGCCCATTTTGTAAGCAGTTAAGGCCTGAGAAGAAGAGGGATAGAACTTAATGATGATTTGTTGGTTATGAACATTAAGGGTTAATTGAGTAAGAATACCGGTAGATTTTTGTTTGAGTTTGATTTCATAAGGATCAGGTAAAAGACCCTTGTCATTGATGATGGGAAAAGTTAACAGAGCAGGGAAAGGAGCGAACTTAGCAGGAAGAGTAAAGCTAATGGTGGAGTCATCAATGGATTGGGTTTCGATGTTGGGAATGTGGAGATTGATGTCTTGGGCTTTAATGGGACTGCCGTCTGACCAGAGTAAGTCGGGTTGAAGTTTAAAGGTGTAGGTTTTTTTAGAGTCGTCAACAGACCAAGTAAGAGCTTTGTTGGGAATGATTTCTTGTTTGGGTCCTACACGAGTAAGGCCAGACTGAAGTAGTTGGGTGATGGGAGAAGGTAGCTCTTGGGCGGTGTACTGACCAACGGTGCCAATAATGACAGATGATTGTTTGTCGGGGAGTACTTTTTTAACTTGGGTGTAGCCTAAGGTAAGGAGAATAGCGGCAACTAGACCAATAAGAATGACGTGTTGATATTTTTTAAGAAAGCTGGATATAAACCAAAAATTTCTTCTAAAAAATTTACCCATGAGTTAACGACCAATAATAAGGACGGAAGTGACGACAAAAATAGTGGCAGAGATGATGGTAATGACGTAGAGTGTTTTTTCTGGACCTGTTTTGGTGTGGTAGCCAGATTGAATAGCTCCAAAAGTACGAATAAAACCACTGTCCTGAGTTTGAACTAAGACTAAGACTATAAGCAAAATGGAGTTGAGGAGGTGAAAAATTGAAAGAAGAGTCATGGGGGAATTATAGCTAATTACTCTTTGATTAACCAATTAATAGAAGACTGAACAAGGTTTAAAAGTATGGAGATAACGAGATAGGAGAAGAAAAGATTGATATAAAAAGAAGGAATGCTGAAACCTTGGGAAGAGAAGCCAGGGAAATCATAGGAAGAGATGGAGACGCCGACAACAACGGTTTTAAGAAGGAAGAGGGTCAGAACACTGACTGCCCAAGAGAAAAAACCCATGGTGATGAGGTTGATGGGTAAAAGGAGGAGCTTGATGATGGGTTTGACTATCTTGTTAAGAAAAAACCAGACGACGGCGGCGGTAAGAAAAATACTTATACCTGTTTGAATAGTAAAACCGGGATAGATTTGATCAACTAGATAAAGGGCCCCAAGATTGATAAGAATGTGGCGTAAAAAAACTTTCATTAAGATAAGTATAACAAGAGAGTATCCCCTATCAATGACGAGACTTGTAAAAACGATAGGAGGTAAGGAGGATGAAAATAAGAATTAATAGGATAAGTGGAATAAAAAGAAAAGAAAGAGAAAACTGAGGGGAAGAGTTAGTGCTAAGGGTCAAGATTTGATCATTACCAGTGATGATAATTTCTGACTTGGAAGAAGTAAACTTGGGTAGATGAAAAGGTAGTTCTAGAGATAGTTGTTGGTGAGAGAAGGGAGGAAGGTAGAGATGGGAGTTTATAGATTTCCCAAAAATGTTAGAGGCAATATTAAGACTGGAGTTAAAAGAGACACCACTATTATTTTTAAATTCTAAGACAAGGTTTTTAGATGAACGAGAAATGACTTCTGCTTGAATTTGGGGTGAGGGAAATTTAAGAGGGTCAGTAACTTCAACAAAAATATCTTTAGAGTCTGATTGAGGAGTTTTGTAAGCTCCGGCGGGTAAAGGGTAGTCAGGACTTTTACCATGAATAACGAAGGTGATGTGATTAAGGTCTAGCTTGTTAAAGTAGTCAATACCGTTGGTGGTATTTGTCCAGGTAGGATCAACCTGGATCCATGTTTGAGTTTGAGAGTTGTAGTACTCAGGCCAAGCATGCAGAACGTCGCGTGAGAGGCTTAGAGGTCGGAGTTTGTCGTTTTGAGAAAGAGCAAAACCTTGAATTTCTCGGGCAGGGATTTGTTGTTGTCTAGCTAAGGCTATGAATAGATCGGTAAACTCGGTACAGATGGTCTGGGTGGGGTTCTGTAAGGCAAAAGAGGCACCTGGTCTAGATAGATTGTCTTCAAGGCGGTGGTAGTTATAGGTAAGGCTTTGAGTGACATAGTCGTAGATAGATTTTGGAGTGGTGAGGTTAATCAAGTTAAATTGAGTAAAGGTGGCGTCTTCAAAGTTCCAGACAGATTGTGCCTGAGTGTGAAATTCTTGAGGAGGAAGGAGGGCTGTTTGGGGTTGAAAATTAAGCTTAACAAGAGCGGTAAAACTTACCTGAAGATTAGAGCGTGGCTTAAGTTGATACTGAGCCAGCCAGTTACCGTCTTGATCAGTAATGATGTTAGAGGGGGTTGGAGAGATGCTGGTGATATGAACTTTTTGATAGCCGGTGTCAGGAGGGAGAGCAATTTCTTGTTGTAGAGGTGAGTTAGAGGTGTTTTCTAGATTGTAGTAGAGACGCAGATCATAGTATTGAGTAACACCAAAGAGAGCAGAGATGGACTGATTAGCTAGAGAGTGAGAAGTGAAGATATATGTGTGGTCGTTTGTTTGATTAGGTAAGGGATTGATGTAAGCCGGGGTAGGAAAATCAGAAGGAACAATGAGTTTGATTGTTTGTTGGGTTATGTTTTGTTTGGATTCAAGTTGGGGGATGTTGATTTCCCAGGTATTGCCGTTTTGAGTAGTGATGTCTTGAGTGTCGTACTCAATATTAAAATGGTGGATTTTGTCTTTACCAACGACCTTGTTAATAAAAGGAAAGGAGATGTTGGTTAAGTTCTGTGTTTGGGTGATGTTGGGAATAATGGTGGTGTTGATGTCGGTGGCAATAACGTTTTCAATTTGTGTTTGGCTAAGACTAAGGCTGTAATCAGTGGCATAGACCTGAGAAAGATTGTTGGTTTGTTTAATTTCAAATGTGACGTGGGTGATGCCAGTAGGAAGAACTTGGTAGGTAATGTCGTAGTAAGAAGAGAACTGAGAAACAGCATTAACCTTTGAGCTAAGGAAGAAATAAGGTAGAAAAGAGAGAAAGATGAGAAGAAGCTTTTTCATGATTTCTCATTATACGTCAGTGTTGAACCTAAAAAAATTGCTGTTTGACTTTTGGGTATTCTTTGGTATAAATAAATCATGGCAGTAACACTTTATAAAAGACAAAGACAGATTGTTGATTTCATTTCTCAGTTTATTCAAAAGAACGGATACTCTCCTACTTTACAAGAAATTGCAGATGCAATTGGAGTATCTAGTTTGGCAACAATCCATGAACATCTACAAGCATTGGTAAAAAAGAAGGTGATCAAGAAATATGAAGGAGCGGTCAGAGGTTTAGAGGTAATTGACACTAAACTGTCTACCTTAACTACTCTGGAGTTACCTATCATGGGTTTTATCTCTGCAGGTAGACCAATTGAGCCACATACAGACTCAAGTGCAAGCATAAGAATATCTCCTACAATGGTGTCAGGAAAGAAAAGATCATTTGTTTTACAGGTTAAGGGTGACTCAATGATTGAAGAAGGAATTTTTGACAGAGATTTTGTGGTTATAGAAGAAACAGGAGAAGACACAATAATTGATGGTGATATTGTGGTGGCTTTGCTAGATAACGGTTTAGCTACTTTAAAAAGATTTTTTAAAGAAAAGACTCGAGTAAGATTAGAGCCGGCCAATTCAACAATGTCGCCTATTTTTGCCACGAATGTAAAGATTCAAGGTAAGTGTGTGGGAGTAATTAGAAGATATTAATTTATCCAAAAACAAGAGACAGTATGGAGTTAACTTTAGTTGGTTTACCACTAGGAAACATAGAAGATATTAGTTTTAGAGCGGTTAAGACTTTAAAAGAAGCTAAGCTAATCATTTGTGAAGACACCAGAGTGTTTTATAAACTGTGGCAGAAGTTAATAAATAAAGGTTATTTGGAAAATAAGTTTGAGGGAGAATTGAGGGTAATTAATGATTTTAATGAAGTAGAAAAAGTTGATGACTTAATAGTGGAGATT
>CAZBRK010000036.1:0-6154 GCA_964494445.1 uncultured Pseudomonadales bacterium | reverse complement strand
CTTTCTTCCTTACTCATCGTCTTACCATGCCAACGATAATCTCCCTCAATCCAACTAACACCTTTACCCGGCACTGTTCTCAGTATTAACATCCCCGGTTTATCAGTTACCATCTTCAGTCTTCTTAATCCTTCCAATATCCCCTCAATATTATGTCCATCTACTTCTATTACCTCCAAACCAAAACTCTCTAACTTTAGCTTCAACGGTTCCAACGGCATTATCTCTCTTGTCTCTCCATCAATCTGTATTCCATTTCTATCCATCACAAAAGTAAGATTACTCAAACCATATTTACTCGCTAACATATACCCTTCCCATGTCTGCCCCTCCTCCTGCTCTCCATCACTACTAAAGCAATACACTCTCCAACTTTTCCTCTCCATCTTCCCCACCAAAGCCATTCCCACTGCCTGACTTATTCCCTGACCTAAAGGACCAGAACTTGTCTCTATTCCCGGCAAGTTATCTTTACCTCCCACCTCAAAATGAGGATGTCCCTGCAATCTACTTCCCAATTTTCTTAAACTTAACAACTCTTTTTTTTCAAAAAAACCTACTTTGGACAAAGTCGCATACACCGCCGGTGCATAATGTCCTGCACTCACCACCACCCTATCTCTTTCTTCCCATCTTGGTTTATCTGCCTGATAATTAATCTCTCCTCCCAAATACAAAGCCGTCCAAAAATCAACCGATCCTAAAGATCCTGCCGTATGACCAGACCCAGCTTCTGCCAACATCCTCACCACCATCTCTCTGATCTCCCTCGCTGATTGACTTAGGTCTTTCATCTTCTCTTAATTTATAAACGCATCTTCACCTGTCTTTTTTCCTTCTCCATTCTTCTTCATCCCTTTCCTTAGATCTACCTCATACTCCCACAAAGCCTTTACTGCTTCCTCTGGGGTATTAACTATTTTATACGCCTTCAACGCCAAAGATCTTATCTTCATATTCTCCACCAAAGAATCCATTATTTTCTTCCAAAAATTACCATACAAAATTAACGGTTTATGATGTCCCAAATACAACTTCGCCAATCCCCACGCCATTCCAAACTCCGACACCGTTCCTGTCCCTCCATTAAAAATCACATAAGCATTTCCCATTTCCATCAACTTCAATGTTCTTTCTAAATAATTCTTAGTTACTATTTCTTTGTCTGCTTTATTTCCTTTATCTTTACCTTCAAAATTCTCTATATGTTCTGGATAAAAAGTAGCAATCTCTGCTCGACCTTTCCCTTCATGAGCTCCCTCAGTCGCCGCCTTCATTACTCCAGGACCACCACCATTTACAATCGTTACCCCTTTCTTGGCCATCAAACAAGCAGTTCTCTTGGCTGCTTTATAAAGTTTACTTCCTTCTTTTGCATCTGCAAAACCAAAAAATGACACAGCCTCTATTCTCTTAAATTTCTTTCCTTCTTCCATACTCCCACTATAACACCTCTACTCTCCCCCCTCCAACCTCTGTAACTCTCCCAATCTTTTCTCCACATCCTTAGCATTTAACAACTCACTCCCCACCGCAAAATCCATTAAAGCAGAATTTCTTTCCCAAGTTCCCTCTTCCATCTCCTCTGCCCAAGCCGCCACCAAACACTTCTTTATCTCTTTCTCATTCAAACCCCCATCAATCACTAAAGTCACCTTCTTGGACAACTTCCTCACCTCTTTGATCTTCTTCAAAACTTTTTCATCAAACTCCTGTCCCTGTTTTCCTGCTTTAACTGACAACAACAACACTGCATCTAAGTTATCAATCACTTCTTCTAGTCCATCTATTGGTGTATCCACATCATAAGCCAAACCTACCGCCATTCCCTCCGCCTGCACATCTCCCACAAAAGCCACCACATCCTCCATATTCTCTACTTGTCCAAACACCCTATCAACCCCACCCATAGCACATCTACTTACCCACTCTTCTGGTTTACTCACCATTAAGTGCACATCAAAAGCCACCACCGTGTCTATCATGTTCAACTCCTCTGGTTTTATCGTTTCCCTCTCTGCAAACTTACCATCAATCACATCTACCTGAACCCTACTTACCTTTGACCACACCTTCTCCAGTTCTTTCTTAAACTCCTCTAAACTATCGCTCATTATTGCCGGAATTATATTAATCATTTTTCTTCTTCTACTTCACAACAACCATCCCCACATCCCCCGGTTAAGTTCAACTTCTCTATCCTCCTCTTATACCTCTCCTCACCACTAAACTCAGTCTCCAGCATTACCTTCACCATTTCCTGAATCTTTTTTTCTTCAATATAATCAGACGGTATAGCTACACAATTAATATCATCATCTTCTCTTCCTTTTTTAACTGCCCCCATATCAAAACCAAAACCACATCTTACTTTTTTAAACCGATTAGCCGCCATCACCATTCCAAAACCATTTTTACAAAACAAAACTCCTCTATCATTCCCGTCCTCTTCTAACTCACTCGCTACTAAAATTGCAAAATCTACAAAATCCACTTTATCTTTTTCATCAAACACACCCACATCCTCTACTTCATACCCTTCACTCTTCAACCACACCTTCAACATCTCCTTCTTTTTAAAACCAGCATGATCTGCACCTAACCAAACTTTCATATGTTTCTAGTGTACAACACCCTGACCCACATCACTCATTCTTGTCTTCAAACTGTGCCTCAATCAACAAAAATACTGACCAAACCCCCAACAAAACTCCCACTAATAACCACTGCGTGCTTGCCAACCACACATCGGCCCACAACATTCCCACTAAAGCAAAAATAGCTGATAACACAGATCCATAAATCAATAACTTACCGGTTCCTAACTTGTCTTTTTCTCTCACTTTACCTCACCTCCTTCCACCTTTAATTTACTTCATTTTATCCCTCTAAATCAAATCTTTCCACTTTTTACCAAAAACTACTTTGGCCAAACCCTTTTTTCTTCTTCCCACACCTCTATTGCCCCTTTTGGACAACTCTGAGCCGCCAACAACTTTTCCTCATCAGTATTCCCATCCTGATCAACCACCTCAGCCACTCTACCTACCTTAAATGTTTTTTCTGCTACGGATTCACACGTTCCACACCCCATACACTTACTTCCATCTACTACTACTCTGTACTTAGTTTTTTCTGGTTTATCTTGACTCATATTAAAAATTCTCTTTTCTGACTAACTCCAATTTTACCTCATTACTCAACAACCACTCCTCAATATCCTCCACTGTCTCCCTTGCTCCACAAATATAAAAACCTGAATCCTTCCATTCACCCAACTCTCTCTCCACCACATCCTGCACATGTCCTCTCTTCCCTTTCCACTCTTCTCCACCCTTAGACAACACCAAATCAAACTTAAAATTTGAATACCTCTTCTCCCACTCCTCAAACATCTCCACCCAAAAAACATCCTTCTCATACCTCATTCCCCACACCAACCAAGTCTTTTTACCTTTTTTGATCTCTTCCTCCACCATCATCTTTATCGGTGCAATTCCTGAACCAGTCGCTATCATCACCGCCCCCTCATCCTCATCTCTTACCTTAAACTCCCCCATCGGACCCAACACCTCCACCATCTCTCCTTCTTTAAGATTCTCAAAAAACTTAGATCCCACTCCCCCCGGACCCACATCCACCAACAAAGCAAACCCATTCTCTCCTTCTTTCCCCGCCATTGAATAATCTCTTCTTTCCCCTTTTTCACTCACCCTTACACTCACATACTGACCAGCAACAAACTTAAAACCATCTTCACTTTCTAACACCACCCACCAAAAATCTCCCTTGATATTTTTCTTTTCTATTACCTTTACTTTTTTTAAACTTATTCCTTCTTTCATTTTTTACTCCTTACTCAATAATTCTAACAAAGTCTCCCAACCCAACCTCTGACACTTTTTTCTTCCTTCCCCCATCTTCCCACTCAACTCTTCCACCACCTCAGCACCATTCCAACCCAATACATCCTCAACCTTATTATTTTCAACCTTCTCCATCAACATACTCGTTGTCCCCAAAGACACTGCACATCCTTGACCTTCAAACCTTGCTTCCTCTATCACCCCTTCTTTAATTCTTAAACTCATCTCTACCTTATCTCCACAACTCACATTACTCTTTTCAGTTACCACCACCCCTTCACCTTTATTCAACTTCCCCCAACATCTTGGGTGTTTATAATAATCTAGTAATTTCTCTCTGTATATCTTCATCTCCCCAACATCTTCTTAACCTCTCTCAGTTTCTCTACTATCCAATCAATCTCTTCCTTCGTGTTATAAACATAAAAACTCATCCTCACCACCGCCACCTGGCCCAAACTTTCCACCAAAGGTTGAGCACAATGAAAACCACTTCTCACCGCCACTCCAAAACTGTCTAACACCTGGGCCACATCATGAGCATGAACTCCTTTAACATTAAAACTAATCACTCCTCCTTTTTTCTCCACATCCTTACTCCCATAAATCTCTACCATCTCTTCTTTCTCCAATTTCTCCATTGCATAAGCAACCAAATCCTTCTCATGTTTCTCCACCTCATCCATTCCTAAACCTTCTAAATAATCTACTGCCGCTCCCAGTCCCACAATTCCTCCCGCATTTATAGTTCCCGCCTCCATCTTCATCGGCATCTCATTCCATCTTGATTCTCCCCAACCAACCTCACTGATCATCTCTCCTCCAAAAGCAAACGGCTCTGTTTCCTTCCAAACTTCTTCTTTTGCCCACACTACTCCTACTCCCATTGGACCCAACATCTTATGTCCAGAAAACACCAAGAAATCTATTCCCATTTTTTCTACCTCAACTTTCCTTTGTGGTACCAACTGACTTCCATCTACTAAAACTCTCGCCCCACTTCCTTTTACTCTTCTTACTATCTCTCCCAAATCAACCTCTACCCCCAACACATTACTCATCCCCGTCACCGCCACCAACTTAATTTTCTCATCCCACACTTTTTCCCAACTACCAATCTTCACTCCATCCACCATCCTCACTTCTCCACCCCTCCACTTTATCTCTCCATCTTTATCTGTCTCCAAAACCCTTAACTCTGCTCCTGTTTTCTTACACAACTGTTGCCAAGTTACCAAGTTAGCATGATGCTCCATCATACTAATAATCACCGCATCACCTTTCCCTAAATGACCTTCTCCCCACCCTCTCATCACCCCATTTATACCCTCTGTTGCATTGCGTACAAAAACTACCTCTTTACTAGACTTAGCCCCCAAGAATCCAGCTATCTTATCTCGAGCTTTTTCTACCATCTGTGTTGCTTCATCCGCCAAAACATGAATTCCCCTATATGGATTAGCATTATGTTTGCGGTAAAAATCACTTACTGCTTCTATTACTTTTTCTGGTTTCTGTGTTGTCGCTGCATTATCTAAATACACCAATGGATAACCATTAATTTTTCTTTTCAATATGGGAAAATCTTTCCTTATTTTCTTATCAATCATTTTTCTTAAAGTTACCTAATAATTTTACAACTCTTTCCTTATCTTCTCCCCTTTTAATAATCTTCACTACTTTTTCTATCCATCCTTTTAACCATAACTTTTCTGCTTCTTCTCTCTTTAGTCCTCGACTCATTAAATAGAAAAGCTCTTCCTTGTCTATCGTCCCCACCGTTGCCGCATGCGAAGCTTTTACTTCTTCTACTGCAATCTCTAAATCTGGTTCCACCTCTACTCGACTCTTCTTGTCCATTAATATCAATCTCATCTCCAACCTCATCTCTGCTCCTTTTATCTTCTTTCCTACTCCTACTAAACCTCTTACCTTTAAATCTGCACCTTTACTCACCACTCCTACCACCATTACTTTACCCTTCACCTTATCTTTCTTTGCTTTCATCTCCACCTCCACTACATACTCTTTTTTTTCTTCTGCCTTAATCACCACTATCAACTCACCATCATCCACCAAATGTCTCTTTACCTTTTCTTCTCCTGCTTTCTTGATTACTACCACCTTCTGCTTCATTAACCCACACTCCCTTCCATCTCTAAACTAACCAACCTATTCATCTCTGCTGCATACTCTAGAGGGATTTCTTTAATAATCGGTTCTAAAAATCCATTCACCATCATCGCTTCAGCCGCTTCTCTACTCATTCCTCTACTCATTAAATAAAA
>CAZBRK010000035.1:4707-6229 GCA_964494445.1 uncultured Pseudomonadales bacterium | reverse complement strand
TTCTTTGACCAAAAAGGAAGAATGGTGAGAAAAAGGAAGCTAAGGGCGGCCCCAACATAGTTAGGATCAAGAAAAGGAAAGGTAAGGCGATATAAGTGATCGTCAAAACCAATACCCTTAAGAAAACGAAGATCGGGTAGAAAAAAGTACTGAAGTAGTCCGGATATGGGAATAAGGAAAAGAATATAGCGAAAAAGTTTTTTGTGATCGGCAGAGAAGTTAACAAAAAGAAGAGAGAAGACAAAAAAGAAGCGGAGTAAATAAAGAAAGGCGGTAAAGAACTGAAGCAGTGTCAGGGTAAACAGAGGTAGAGCGATGAGGAGAGAGATTAAACAAACTCCAGAAAAAATAATAAAGGGTTTAAAAAGAGCATTTTTGGGTCTATTTTTAATCCACTTAAGGAGATGGGGAAGAATAAAAACAAAGAGTATTAGATCATAAAAGTAGAGGCGAAAAGGAAGTATCTGGCCAAAAAATAGATCGAGTTGAGTGAACTGATAAAAAGGAAAAAGAAGGATGATGAGTGACCCTAAAAGTTTCATTGAGTCTGATTATAGCGAGTCTTCCCTATTTACAAGATAACACTGTCTTCTTCAGAGTGTTCTCCTAAGGGTTTGTTGAGAATGTAGATGTCTTGGTTGTAGTCGTTAAGACCGACAAACTCTGCTTTGCCAGAAATAATGTCTTCAAAAGGCTGACAAGCACGACAACCACCATGAGGACACTTGAAGCGTTCTAGTTGGCGAGCTAATTTAATCTCTTTAGCTACTTTCAAAATTTGTTCGTGAGATTTTTTTAAATTAGGAAGTTTCTTTGGTGTAAGTTCGTCATTGCGGTCAAGGTACCAGTAGCTGGCCTTAAGAACTTTTCTCTTTTGGCAGTTGTGAACCAAGAGATGGTAGATGGGAAGCTGGAGTGAGGTAGGGTCTTCTTCGCCCTTACCGGTCTTGAAGTCGATAATATGAACGCCGTCTTTCTCCTTAAGATACTCTAACCAATCAATCTTGCCACAAAGAATGATGTTGTCTTCTTCAGATAGCCAGTAATAAGGAAGGTCCATGTTAATTTTAACGGCCAGATTATTAAGAGGGCCAGGATTATCAACTACTCTCTTTAACATCTCTTTACCTCTCTCAAAAAAACGTCTTTCTTGTTCTTCGTTTTCAAAACCACCCTTTTTACCAGACAAACTTTTCCAAAGATGCTCAAACTTAGGAATGAGAGGTTCACTAAAACGACTTTCTGTGGGAATAATGGAAAGAGACTCAACTATTTGATGAACTGCTTGACCTAAAGCCAAAGCTGGAGACATTAACTGAACTTTATGACCGGTCTTGGGGTCTTTGTATACGTTCTTTAAGTAATATGCTCGAGGACAGGTGAGAAAACTACTAATTGAGGAGTGAGAAACCCAGACAGCTGAGTACTTATCTTTAGCCATAAACATATTCTACCTGAAGTGGTAGTGAAAGGTTGTTTTAATGTATATTTAAGAAATGGAAAACAATATAAAAGCAGTAGT
>CAZBRK010000035.1:0-4607 GCA_964494445.1 uncultured Pseudomonadales bacterium | reverse complement strand
GAAAGGTTGTTTTAATGTATATTTAAGAAATGGAAAACAATATAAAAGCAGTAGTGTTTGATTGGGGTGGAGTATTAATGGAAGAACCAACACAAAGAATTCTTGCTTATCTGGCTAAAAAATTTGATATTGATTTGGAGTCCTTAAGAAAAAGACTTGAACCACACCTAGACCGCATGCAGTCTGGGGATGGGGTTGAAGATAGGGTATGGAGGATGATTGGGAGAAAACTAAATTATGAAGTTTCTGAGTTGAAAGCTATCTGGCTTGAGGCCTTAGAAAAAACATACCTCCCCTACCCTGAAGTGATAGATTTGGTAAAAAAACTGAGAGGGGATTACAAGACAGGATTATTATCTAACTTAGAAGACGCAGGAGTCGAGGTAATCAAAAAACAAGGACTCGAGGAAAATTTTGATGAGATTGTTTATTCTTGTAAAGTTGGCTTTATTAAACCAGACAAAAAAATCTATCAGATAATGTTGAAAAAACTAGGAGTAAAGGCAGAAGAAGCAGTGTTCATTGATGATAAAGAAATAAACATTGATGGAGCTAAAAAGGCGGGAATGAAAGGGATTGTGTTTCTTAACTACCAAAAACTTGTACAAGACTTGAAACTTCTTGGAGTAAAAACTGAGTAGTACTTCCCCGAAGAAAAATAAAAAAAGAGAAAGAGGAAAAAATAACTAAGTTGATGGCTAGGCGAGTTGGACTTCCCTTTGGAAGACACGAACAGTGAAGGACTGAACACTCATGAGGTATGCATGGAAGAGCCCCAAAAGACCATCAAGGAAACCACGTCGCACAATATAATTAAGAAAAAATTTACCCAATGGGTTAAGTAAAAGTCTAAAAACGGAGAAGTGCTTGTTTTCCTCATTTAAGCTTTGAGAATCAATCGGTCCGTAGAGATGCATGCGCTCAATGAAACCAGAGGTTAAATCTTTTTTGTGATGTAACAAAGAAGCACTTAACTCCCCTACCCTACCTTGTATTTGCCAGTTTTCATGAACTAAACGAGTAAAAACTCCAGCCTTCTTTTGAGCCAGACGAAGAATCTTTGTTTGACCGGTTTCTCCGTGCCTTAGTGGTTGAGAATAAAAAAGGTCTTGCCGAGGTATGAGATAGCCAGAAAAATCTTTCTGCATGGCCAGCTTGATCTCTTTGGCTAGTTGAGGAGAAACAACCTCATCTGAGTCAACAAAAAGAACCCAGTCCCCTTGTGCTTTTTTAAGAGCGAAGTTTCTCTGTGTAGAAAAATCAGCAGAAAGAGAGTGGTAAATAAGCTTGACCTTTGGGGGTAACTTTCCAGAACCA
This sequence comes from uncultured Pseudomonadales bacterium, assembly GCA_964494445.1. Lineage (GTDB taxonomy): Bacteria > Patescibacteriota > Microgenomatia > UBA1400 > MFAQ01 > CAZBRK01. Next base: position 3,290 of record CAZBRK010000035.1, on the reverse strand, counting down.
AGAGGGTGACTCTTGTCTTGAATAATTAAGATTTCATCAGAAAACTTAAGAGAGTCCAGAGTTGATTTTATCTCTTTTAAAGATAGATGGTTAAGAATTATAGAGCTTAACATTAAATGATCTAGCGTGAGTATTTATAAAAATGATAGGTCCAGAGAAAGTAGAGATATACATAATGAACTATGGTGTAAAGATATGCATAAATTTTCTGAGGAAACTTCAGCCAAGAGGAGATAAAGATGAGTTGACTATGAAAACTAATTTTCAGTTTTTTAGTAGGACGAGAAAAAGAAGAAGATGTTTTGTGTTTAACAATTACTTGAGGATCAAGACCTATTTTAAAACCCAAACAACTGGCTCTCAAACAGAAATCAACGTCTTCGAGGTACATAAAGTATTTTTCATTAAGAAGACCTATCTTTTTAAAGACTGAAGAGGAAATGAGAACACAGGCAAAAGTGACAAACTTAGCGGGTCGGATATCTTTGGAAGGAATTTTTTTTAGATTAAGATGGGTGGCCTTACCATTAGTAAAATTAACCAACCCTTCAAGGCCATAGAACCATTGATCTTTTTGTTTGTGTTTAATGGCTGGAGCAATCATGTCCAGATTGTTTTGTTTTAGACTAGACAGAAGCGGTTTGAGAAAACGGCGAGGAACAGTAACGTCAGGGTTGATGATTAGTACGTGAGTGGCACCTTTTTTGAGAGCATGATCAATGCCCGGGTTGTTGCCTCCAGCAAAACCAAGATTGCGAGGATGTTGAATAATAGTAATTCGTGGATATTTTTTACCTATCTTCTCAACTGAGATATCATTTTCAGAGTTATCTAAAACCAAGATCTTTGTATTTGAAGTCAGATCAGATCGTTTAAGAGCACCAATACACTTCAGGGTGTCTTGATAGTTTCGATAGTTAAGAATGAGGATGAAAACTTTAGTTTTAATAGCCATTTGGTATATGATAGCTTAAATGACTAAACCATTGCGAGTAACTGTTGAGATAATTGTCGACCTACTACCAAAATCAGGCAAGGTGTTGGAGATAGGATCTAGACAGGAAAAAAACCAAAAAAATGTAGCTAATTTGAGAAGATTGTTCCCTCAAGGTGAGTATCTTGGAGTGGACATGAGATCCGGCCCGGGTGTAGACAGAGTAGTCAACGCAGAAAAACTTCCCTTTAAAGACAATAGTATTGACGTAGTTTTGTGTTTGGAAACACTGGAGCATGCTGAAAAACCATGGTTGATAAGTGAAGAAATTGAGAGGGTAACTAAAAACAGTGGAGTAATGATTGTGTCCTCACAACAAAATTTTCCCATTCACATGCACCCTTCCGATTACTTCCGTTTTACTCCTTACGGTCTAAAGTCGTTGTTTAAAAAATTAAAAAGTAGTTTGCTAATTGGAATCTCCCCTGCTTTTGACAATGAGGCCAGACTAAATCCTCAGGCAGTAATAATGGTTGGTTGGAAAAGAAAAAATGATTTGGGTAGAAAAATTAAAAAGGAATTATTAAAAAAAGAAGATCAGATTTCTGGACATAAGCCATATCGACACAGAGTTCAGGACGGATGGAAATGGATTAAAAAGGGAATCTGGGAGGCAAACTTTAAACAGAAGATAGAGTTTTTTTAATATACTTCGAAAAGGCGCGACAAAAGACAAACAAGAAAAGAGGGACTGTAATTGCGCTTGCAAAAACATAGGCATAGGCGGCACCTAGAGCACCAAAACTGGGTACGAGATAAAGCATTGATCCAAGAGTAAGGATGGCTGTAAGAACGGCAAAAAATGAAGGCACTTGAGGACGATTGATACTGTCAAGGACAGCGGTGGGAATGGGAGTGATGGTGGTGAGTAAAAAATACCAACTGAGAACTTTAAGAATTGGATATGCTTGGATTACAAAGTTAGGATTGTTTAACCATAAATGAAGAACGTCGTCTCCAAGTGTGTAAATAAAGAGAACTTGTAGAATACCAATAAACAAAATTGAGAACTGTAGACCAGTAACTAAACGAGAAAGTTTTTTTATTTTTTCCTTAGTTACCAAAGAAGCACTAAGCGGGAAAAAAGCCAGAGTGAGTTGGGAGATAACTCCGGTACCCTTAACCATGACATTTTGAGGAATACTAAAGACAGGAACAATCTTAACTGCCAGTGACAGTCCAAGAATATACTTAGAAACCTGGATGTTAATTTGAGAAGCTAAGTTCCCCACAAACTGACGCAAACCAAAGCTAAAAAGTTTTTTAGAGTAAACCTTGTCTAAGATAAACTTCGGGAGAGAAAAGGAAAAATGACGACAGGCATAACGGAGAAAGATCAAAAAAGTGATGAAGTGACAAGAAAAAAGAAAGAAGAAGATGGTAACTAGGTTGGTGGTAAAGGTGGATATGAAAGCGGTCAGTAAAGTGTTGCCTGTGCCAACGATAAGGACACGTAAATTGTAGATATCAAAGCGCTGGTTAGACTGAATTAAAGTCATAAGAGAGATGTTGAGATGATTGAACAGGAGAATAAGAGAGATGGCTATAGAAAGGGGTAGGAATTGAAAAGAAGGTAAAGAACTAAAGACAGATGATTTTGAGGCAAAAAAATAGAAGGAAATAAAAGAGATGGCGGCGATCAGCAAACCGACCAAGAAAAATAAAGTAAAGGATGTTTGCCAAATGACAGATCTTTTTTTGTCACTATTCTTGGGTAGAGAAAGATATCTAGTAGTAGCTTGACTTAAACCAAAATCTATAGCGACCATGAGGGGGATTATTCCAGAAAAAAGAAGATAAACCCCATAAAGTTCTTGTCCAAAATTTCGGAGAAGAATTGGGATTGAGATAAAGGCGGCAATGGTGAGATATACATACCCAATGAGATTGAGAGAAGTGTTCTTGATAAGAGTTTTCTTAATTGACATTAAAAAAGATTTTAATAGACTGTTTCTATTCTATCAGCTGCTCGATGATAGTCGTAATTATTCTCATAAAAACTAGTCTTAATTGAAATTTTTATTTTTAAATTTTTTAGTCCCAAAATCAATATCCTTTGCAAAACCCTCATTGTTTTTTAATTCAAAAGTACGTATGTTTTTTGTATTTTTTAACTTTTCGACAGTTTTGTCTCTTAAACAATTGTCTATAAGTAAAATCTCTCTTTTTATACCCTGTGGTCAATTTTTAATTAAAGAGTCTAAACATTTACCAATAAATTTTCCTGAGTTATGTATCAAAAGAACATGAAGTGTTTTTATTACTTGACATATCGTATTTTTTATTTAATAGTTAT
>CAZBRK010000034.1:0-6245 GCA_964494445.1 uncultured Pseudomonadales bacterium | reverse complement strand
TATAATAGAGATAATTTTTTCTGTGTCAGTAAAGATGAGTAGAATTCCTAGAAATATGAGATCAGCTGGATTGTTTGACCAAGAAAATAACAACGATACCTTCGAAAAAGTAAGGTGCGAACGTTGTTCGGCTCTCTGCGAGGGATATTACACACTTAGTAGCCTGACTAAAGGCTTATGGGTGAAATGCAAGAAATGTGGAACTCACGCCACTACTTATCAAGCGGAGCTAAATATTGCTTGGAAGCCTTCAAAAGCATTCACCAAAGAGGTGGGTAAAGAGGAAGCTTTCCGCATTGCATCAGAACTTCAGCAAAATAAGGGCAAATTAAGGTCAGTTATCTCTGTTTCTATCCCTGGCATAGCTAATAGCAAGCCGACTTCTAAAGAGACTCAACTCAAACCAACTCCCCATAAGCTATTATTTTGTGATGCAGGTACTAAAAACAACGGGCAAAAAGGACGACAACAAACAATAGTGGTTGTTTGTGACGAAAAAGGTACTGTTCTTATGGAAAAGTGGATAGGTGACTATTCTAATAATGAAGGAGAAATACTGGGCATTATTGCTTGTTTAAAAGATTTTTCTGAAGACAAGCCGATTGAAGTCAGAACTGATAGCAAGATTGCGGCTAATTGGACTGTTAGAGGTTGGAGTAAATATCATGAGAAGCAACTTCGCAAAGCAAAATTAACTGACCGTCATAAAAAATTCATTAGTTTGGCTTACGAGCTCCATCTTAAAACTAAGTCCACAATAACCTGGATATCGAGAGATGAGAATTTGGCTGGTCATTATATTGAGGAAAAACACAGTATTTAGCCTAATACATGGCTTTTTGATTGCTTTTATTTTCACTATTTGGTATACTTTCATTATTAAGTGAAAATATACATATGAGTGAAAACACACTAATCAACCAGCTTCCAAATAACCTACCCGAGGGATTGTCTCTTGAAGGACTGGGTGTACCCGCTATGGGTTCTGTAGGGCCAGATTTCCAAGGAACTCTTAAGGTTCAGGATAGAGAGTTTCCAGTAGCTATTGAAGTGAAAAACGCAGGAGGAACAGCTACCTTTAGGGAAGCTGCCCGCCAGATAAAGGCGTATTCCAGCCAAGGTGAAGCTATCCCCTTTGTTGCTGGTCAGTTTTTTGGAGAAAAAACTAGACAAGTTGCTAAAGAAGAAGGTGTTGGGATCATGGACTTAGCTGGCAATTTTTACCTTAAAAAGGATGATATTTTAATCGAGAAAATAGTTAATAAAAATCCGTTTTCTAAAAAAGCCGTTCTTAAGAATCTTTTTGCTCCTATTTCCAGCAGGATAACCAGAGTATTGCTTGTACAACCTAGGAAGGTTTGGCTTCTGAGCGAGCTGGCTGATGAAGCTAAAGTTAGTTTAGGACAGACACACAAAACCGTTGACCGTATGATCGAAGAGGAACTGGTTGAATGGAGTGAGAATAATAAACTGGTTCTCAAAGATCCTGCTCGACTATTGAAAGCGTGGGAGGATACTTATCCTTCATATGAGTCACAAAAGTTTACTTTCTACAGCTTTGAACAAGATCAATCTGTGGTGATGAATTCTCTATTAAAGAAGGCAAAAGATATTTCTTTTGCTCTATCATTTTTTAGTGGAGCTGATTTAGTAGCGCCCTTTATTCGAGGAGTTAATAAAGTACAGCTTTATGTTCGAAACCAGGCTGATGTTGAGCGCTTAAAAGGACTCCTTGAGTTACAGGAAGTTAAAAGCGGGGCCAATGTCGAAATATATATTCCTTATGATGAAGGGGTATTTTATAAGGCTCTGAAAGTTGATGCTTCTACTCAAGTTGATGTCCCTGTTGTTTCTAATGTTCAACTGTATATGGATTTGTTTAATAATCCAGCTCGGGGCAAAGAACAGGCTGAGCATCTAAGGGAATTAAAGTTAGGTTTCTGAACATATGGCACAAACGAAAGACGATCGAACTAAAACAACTTTTATATCAAATATTGCTGATGTTTCCCTATCACACTTGATTGAGTTGATGATAGCTTTGGGTGAGTATCGAGGTGGTCTTGTTCTTGTTGGCGGTTGGGTGCCTTACTTATTGTTAAAACAACATCAGCCTTCAAGTATCGACTTTCAACATATTGGGTCCAAAGACATTGATATTGCCGTCAACCCCAAGGTTGTTGATGAGTCTGGTTATGCTTCAATTTTGGAAATACTGAAACAACGAGGCTATAAGCCAAAATTAGATGTAAACGGTAACGTTGTTCAGCATTCATTTGTGAAAAATGTGACCACGAGTAAGGGTGAAGAGCAAATCCAGATTGACTTTTTGGGACCCGAATATGGTGGAACTAAAAAGAATAAACGCCACCAGCGAATTCAAGATGATTTTTTGGTTAGGAAAGCACGAGGGGCTGACGTGGTGTTTGATCACGCAATAGATGTCACTTTGGAAGGGAAACTACCTGATGGAGTTGAAGGTAGAACAACTATCAAGATGGCAAATATTGTCGGGATTATGACAATGAAAGGGATAGTGGTTGGTTCCCGCTATAAGCAAAAGGATGCTTACGATATTCACAGTTTGGTTTTGTATTACAAGTCTGGACCGTTTGCTGTAGCAGAGGAAATTAGACCATTTATTGACCATGGGTTAGTTAAAGAAGCGATTGAGTCTATTCATGAAAAGTTTAGATCTCGCGAAGCAGAAGGTCCTAGCTGGGTGGCAGACTTTATGGAAGCCGCCGATGAGCTTGGGGAACAGATTAGGACACAAGCCTATCTTCAGATCCAGCGCTTCCTAACAGCTTTGTATGAACCACCGCAGCCTCCAGCAGAGAAAGAACAAGAAGTACCAGAAGATATTCCTGTTTTGGATGTTGATCCTGGAGTCGGTGGTACAGGCGGTCCGTCTGGTCACTTTGTCCATTTCCATGCTATTAATATTGGTGAAAAAGTAGCCATTGACTGTCACTGGGGAATTCGTGGCTTTAGTTATGAGTGGCGTTCTCCAAACGTGTTTATGCTCCAGCCCGGAGAAAAAAAGAAACTGGAATATAAAATATCTGATGAGAGCATTTTCCATAATCCAGTTCCTGAGTTAAACATTTTCTTCGAATATAAAAATAACAAAGGTGTGAATTTCTTTACCCGCCAAGAGTTGGCATTGGAGAAAGTGCCCTCTGGAGCTTTTTATAACATACATAAAGTTGGCCGATTCCATCCGGCCTTGATATTGAAAGACTCAAAGATTAGAAGTATTAGTGAACCTTATACTCCCCAAGGCAATTTCACAACAGAAGTTATTATTGAAGTTGAGATTAATGGGAAGCTAAAGAAAATAAAGATTGGACTGGAACCTGGATTACCAGGAGTCTTTGGATTCATGAAGGATAAATTTTTTAAAGATGATGAACAGGTTAAAGCTGCTCTTTCTGAACTGGCACAAAGAAAAGTTAGAAATATGCTAAAGGAAGATTGTCTACAGGATTACATTTTTTCGAGGGATGATATACCCGACAAGCAGAAATCTGGTTTTGAAGCGTATGTTGCCCTTAGAGACTCTCTAGATGAATAAACAAACAGTAACTCTAATTCCATCGTCACCGTACAATATCTTGTACCCAGACAAGATATTGATTACTCGTAGTGAGTTAAATCTCATAAAAGTCTTGAGATAGAACAATATTGAGGTAGATATAGAGACAAATGGTCGAGATGCTGTTGATTACGTAGTAGAGAAAGGTATTAAAGAGTTTATTGAACATCCGTTAACTTTGTTTGTAGCGGGGATCCCGATAAGTCTAGTTATCAATCTTTACTCAAGTCACTTGTACGACGTCTTCTCAGGCTCAACAAAGAACGCTGAACTTGTGGTACAAAAACAGGAAAATGGCGTAACCGTTTCGTATTCTCAGAAAGGTGAAAAGATATCCAAACAACAACTAGAAACAATTTTCGATAAATCCAGAGAACTTTTTTTCGTCGAAGATTATAAAGGTGTAAAGCCCAGCTCGCCCAATCCTGGCAAATATCCGCACCCAATTTACTTAGAACACACAAATAAAATTGTTGGTTGGGGGAATGTTTCTCTGGGTAAACAAGGATTAATGTTGAATGATGGAACCATTACTGACGATCAAACTCAACAATTGATAGATGACGACATCCTTAAAGGGTTAAGCATTACTGGTGTGGTCAAAAAATCTAAATGTTCAATTTGTAAAGGGAACTACCTTAACTGTGCTCATATTAGTGGAGAAACATACGACGGGGTTAAGTGCATCAATAATATTTCTGGTATTGAGTTGGTGAATGTCAATTTAGTTAGAGAACCAGTTAATCCAAAGGCTCTATTAAACCTAAGCAAAAAACAATAATGACTAACCACGATATAGAAGACCTACTTGAATCAAAAAGTGAAACTCCAAACCTTGATTACAAGGAGGCTTTAATTTGGGATAGAAGTCATAGAGACGGAAAACTTGGAGTAACCAAAGATATTCTTGCAATGGCAAACACTCAAGATGGCGGGAGAATAATTTTTGGTGTCAAAGATGGTGACTTCGAATTTGTAGGGTTAAGCGATGAATCATACGATTTATTTGATACAACACCAGTAAATCAATTTTTACATAACTATGCCGATCCAGCCTTCACTTGTTCCGTGATTAAACAGGAGATTGAGGGTAAAAAAGTTGTTGTAATAGATGTTCCTGAATTCTCCGAAGTGCCTATCATTTGTAAACAGTCGGCAAATTCAAGTAGCAATACTGAGGTTCTTAAAAAGGGAGCTGTTTATATTCGAACCAAGAATTGTACCAGTGAACCAATTAGTACGGCAGATGAAATGCGCAGTATATTGGCAATCGGTCTAATAAGAAAGAGCGATGAACTCTTGGGACTCATACAAAAATTGATTACTGGAAAACCACTCCAAGAAACTGCTGAGGCTAAACATTCCTACGAAGAGGAAATTACGGCAGCTAGAGATTTCTTTGACACAAATTTGACTAGTGATGCTGGTTTTTGGGAACTAGTAGCGTATCCAACTATCTACAATTCAGAACTGATACAGAATTCAGTAGAAGCCGGAAACATTGTAGAGCAATCAATCGTGCGCTTGCGTGGATGGGATTTGCCACATGTTGATAGTCATGGGAATGAGTCAAACTTCAACAAAGGTAAACAATCTTTTACTGCTTCTGATAGAGTCCAGGTTCAAGAGGCTTGGAGAATGCATAAAAGTGGGCTGTTTGTTTGGAAAGATTATTTTAAGGAAGATTTGAGAGACTTTGAATCAGAGGACGGCAAAAAACTGTTGTTTTTTGTAAGTGCTATTTATTCGCTAACAGAGATTATGCTTTTCTTGAAAAGAGTTTACGCAGAAAAACTTGAAGTAGATACAATTCATGTTGAGTTAATATTAAGTGGCTGTAGAGGAAGGATGTTGGGAGAAGGACAACCAGGCTTGTTACATAGAGGGTATATTTGCAATGAAGACCATATAAAAGTCAAAAGAGACATCAAAACAGTAGACCTGATGGCTTCGTTTGAGGGAATAGCCAGAGAATTTATAGGAGAGATATTTATGCTTTTTAACTGGAACGACCCTGCCGAGCATATGTTGGAAGACTGGCAAAAGAAACTACTAGGACATGGAGGTCTTTGATAAGACAAAAGTATTGACATCTCCTATCCCAATGTCAATAAAACTGCCGAAAAGTTGACATTTACTATCAATATTGTAGAAACTTCCCCACTTCCTTCACCGTCCACTCGGGATATTCCAGCTCGCTAACCCAGTCTGTTTTTCCGTTCATACCATCGTTCGCTAAAGTCATCTTATAATTCAGTTCGTTTCGTTGCACTTTCAATCTGAGAACTGAAGAAGAGTATAGAATAGGAGCATGACCCTCAATTAGTTATGGGGTAACAGCAACTTGCGTACAATAAGTGGAAACACCGTAATATCAATCTAAATACAAATTTAAAGAATGATAAGTTGGAGGCATCCTTACATGAACTCCAAGATTTGGGATTGATGCAAACGGGATAAATTACCACAGAATCAAGGCGTCGAGAATTTATTATTGGTGAAGGAGATCGCTTTCGTTTAACTCCAGGCGTAAGAGAGAAGGTCTTTAAAGATATTCTCAAAATGGATCCACCAATTGCCCCATTTAGTATGCCTTAGTCAATCTATCAGGGCAAAATATTGCTAGATTTTCTTTTTGATTTATAAA
>CAZBRK010000033.1:0-6259 GCA_964494445.1 uncultured Pseudomonadales bacterium | reverse complement strand
TTAGTCATCCACACTGATATTTCTTCTGAAGTAGCTTCATCTGAAGGCATATCTTCAAGACCTGCTCTTCTCATACTTTCCAAACATCTATCTTCCCTTACATTGTAACAAGTTGATATATAACCACACTCTATATCAAATATCGGACATTTTTCTTTCATTTTTATTGTTTTTTTTATCCCCTTTCTTCTCTAATATATATTTATATATAAATGTAGTAGTAATTATAGTTGGTGTAGATATGTTTATACCCGGCACAAATTGTGCCTAATAAAATTGTGTCTTTCTCATTTTTAACTGTCTTCATCGTCCTTTTTAACATTTTTTTCTTCTTTTATATTTAATTATTTTATCTTTTTTGTGTTTTTACTTCTTTTTTTGTGGATTAGTTTCTTAATAACTTTTCCATTTTGTGTATTACTTCTTTCTTCTTTACACAATTCTTTACTTTATACACTTCTTTTCCACCATATTTTTTAACTCTGTGAATAAAGACTGTGTTTTAGGTTCATTACCTTATTCCTTATATCTTTATCAGTCTCTACTTCACCTTTAATTTTTTCTACCCCGTGCATTACCGTTGTATGATCTCTTCCTCCCATCAACTCTCCCACCTTAACCAACTGTAGACCCAACTCTTCTCTTAACAAATACATCGCCACGTGTCTGGCTGCTACCAAGTCAGCCTTTCTTGATTTTCCTGTCAAATCTTTATTCCTATAATCAAAGTACTTTGCTACCACACTAATTACCTTAATTGGTCTTGGAGGTTTTTGTCTCTCTACTTCCTGATCAACCTTCATTGTTTTTCTAACCAGATCTTCACTAATCACTCCCCCATTCAAGCTAGCCGCATTAACCAACCTAATAAACATTCCTTCTAGTTCTCTAGAGTTAGTCTTCATGTTACTAGCAATTAAATCAATCACTCTGTCACTTACCTCTATTTTTAATTCCCCCGCTTTTTGTCTCAAGATCGCCACTCTCATCTCATAATCAGGCAAACTAATGTCCACCGTTAACCCTCCCAAGAAACGACTTACCAATCTCTCCTCCAGCTGTCCAATCTCTTGTGGTTTCTTATCAGACGTCAAGATTATCTGCACCCCTTTCATATACAACTCATTAAAGGTGTGAAAGAACTCCTCTTGAGTCGACTCCTTTTTAGAAAAGAACTGTACATCATCTACAAGCAAGGCCCCCACTTGTCTGTACTTCTTCTTAAAACCATCTACTGTTTTCATTCTTAACGAGTTAATCAAGTCGTTGGCAAACTGTTCACTAGTTACATAAACAACTTTATTTACTTCTTGTGATAAACCATGTCCTATTGCTTGCATCAAGTGTGTTTTACCTGTTCCTACTCCTCCCCAGATAAACAAAGGATTATGTCTTGTTCCTGGGTTTTCTACTACTGCTTTAGCCGCTGCAAAAGCTAAATTGTTTGAAGAACCTACCACATAAGTGTCAAAAGTAAATCGAGGATTTAAACCTTCTGCACTTCCTCTACTCTCCGGTTGAGAAAACAAACCTTCTTTATTCTCTATTACTCTATCCTCTTCACTCTCTTTTTCTACCTTCTCTTCTTTTACTTCTCTTCTCTCTACTACTAAAGCTAACTCACATTTTTTCTCTGTTATTTTTTCAATTATCTTTTTTATCTGACCATAATATCTTTCGTCAATGGTTTTTAAGTGAAATCCAGACGAGGTTGCCATCTCTACAATTATTCTCTTACCATCTATCTTTGAAAGTGATTTAATAAAACAAGGTTTAATCCAGCTGTTATAGCTAGCTTCAGACATGCTTACTTGAAGCTCACCACTTACACTCTTCCATAAACCTTCAATTTGGTTTTCCATACACTATCCACTTAATTATCTGGGCAGGATATGCCTATTTTTACAAGTTTTCCACAATCTTCACAACCCCCAAATAACCCCAACAAAATTAACGTTTAGTCCGCTGATCTTTCCTGAACATTATTTCATTGAACAATTGATTCTTTATCTCTTCCTTTTCAAAAACACTAAAACAAGGTAAAATCTAACCATTAACAAACTTAAACAATCTTATTCATGTCCACCAAAAGAACTTACCAACCAAAAAAAGGTAAAAGAAAAAGAAAGCACGGTTTCCTTAAACGCATGTCTTCTCGTCTAGGTCGTCGAACCCTTAAGCGTCGTCGCAAAAAAGGTAGATCCAGACTTGCAGTCTAATTATGGCTCTTCCTCGTCGGAATCGTCTCAATCTCAGATTTAATCGTCTCACTCTTAATAAAGAAGGAGTTACTCATCGTACTCCCCTTTTTACTTTTATTATCTCCCCTAACTCTACTCCTCATTCTCGCTATGCAGTCATCCTCTCTCGCAAATTCTCTCCCCTGGCCGTCAACCGTAATCGTATTAAAAGAATAATCACCAACACTCTTCGTCTTAATATAGACAAGCTTCCTTCTTCACAAGACACTCTCATTATTCCTCAAAAAAAGATTCTCGCTCTTTCCCCAGACAAGCTTTCCTCAGAACTTCTCCAACAACTTTATAAAATTAAACCAAAGAATGAAGCTAAAAACTCTTCCAAGAAAAATAGCTAATTTTTTTCTTTTTCTCTACCAAAAGACCCTCTCCCCTCTCATTCACTACATCACTTCTCATTTTTTTGCTTCCAACTCTTCTTGCCGCTTCACCCCCACTTGTTCTCAGTATTCTCGAACCGCTATTAAAAAATATGGTATCATTCGAGGAGGTACTCTTAGCCTAAAACGTCTACTTCGCTGTCATCCATTTTCTCCCGGAGGTTACGATCCAGTTAAATAAAAAATATTAAATATGCTCGCACCAATTAACTCAGTCATCACCAGTCTTTTACTCTTCTTTTACCAGAATCTTGGTTCTAGTCTTGGTCTGGCTATTATTTTCCTCACCATTATTATCAGACTAGTTCTTGTCCCTGTAACCCTCCCCTCCCTTAAGTCTGCTAAAAAAATGCAAGATCTCAAACCCGCCCTTGATCGTCTTAAGAAAAAATTCAAAGATCCTAAAAAACTTCAACAAGCCCAACTCCAACTCTACAAACAAAACAAGATTAATCCTGCTTCAGGTTGTTTACCTCAGATAGTTCAAATAATCATTCTTATCTCTCTTTATAGAGTCCTCACCGACTTCATCGGTCAAGAATTTATCAATGGTATTAAAGTAAATCTTAACTTCCTTTGGCTCGATCTTTCCCAACCAGACCCCTTCTACATTCTTCCGGTAGTCGCCGGTGTTTCTCAATTGTTCTACTCTCTTCTTACCCAGACAGGTACTGCTACTGACGTTAAGAATCCCAAGAACAAAGCCAAAAAGAAAAAAGAAGAAGACAAGCTTGAAATGGCTCAAAGTATCCAAAAGCAAATGGTTTACACCATGCCTTTAATGACCGGTATTATTGCCCTCAAATTTGCTTCAGGACTTGCTCTTTACTGGAGTATCAGCACCATCTTCTCTTTAGTCCAGCAAATCATTCTCTCTGGCCCCGGTGGCCTACAAAGACTCGCTTCTCGTCTTACTCTTCCTTTCAAAAAAAAATAATAATCATCACAAAAAATGACCAAAACCAAAGAGGTAAAAGTTAAAGAAACAAAAGTTAAAAAGGCCAGTACTAAAAAAGCCAGTACCAAAAAGACTAGCACCAAAAAAGTCAGTCTAAAAATGACCAAAGATCAAAAAAAGACTAGCAATATTGTTACCAATATTCTTAATGCTCTAGAACTAGAAGAAGATCAGTACAAACTAGAGTTCAAAGACGAAAACCAAATTATTCTTAGTATTCAAGTTCCAGAAGATCAAACAGGTCTCTTTATTGGTCGTCACGGAGAAACCATCAACTCTATTCGTCTTCTTCTCTCTCTCATCATCGGTCAACGTTTATCTTCTTGGCCTCACCTTCGTCTTAACGTTAATGACTATCAAGAAAAAAGATCAGAAGCTCTTCTTCAACTGGCCAACGATGCTATTCAAAGAGCCATTCAACTTCAGAGAGAAATAATCCTTCCCAATCTTAGCTCTTACGAACGTCGTATAGTTCATCTTCATATTGAGAGTACTCCTGAAGTCGTCACCGAGTCTCGAGGAGAATCTCCCAATCGTCAACTGATCATCATTCCTCAAGCCAAGTAATCATCCTTTATACTAAGAGGCATAATGCATGCACTCTCTCTCTTCCTTTTACTTCTCTCTCTTCCTTTTCAATTAGGTCTTCATTTTTGGCCTGCTTCCAGTTTTCTCATCGGTCTTCCTTTAGACTATCTTTCCCCAGTTATTTACTTAACCGACATTTTTATTCTTTTTTACCTCTCTACCTCCTTTCCCTATTTAAAGAAAGCCTTTCGTCTTAAAAATTTCCGTTACTTAACTTTTATATTTCTCCTTCTCTTAATTCTTAACACAGTATTTTCCCTCTCCCCTCTTACCTCCCTCTGGGCCTGGACTAAACTTTTCTCTTACTATCTTCTTTTCCTATCTCTCACTCAAGAAAAAAATATTCTTTCCATCATTAGTCTTCCTCTTCTCATTTCCACCTCGATTGTTATTCTTCTCCAACTCCTCCAACTTCTCAACCAGTCCTCCCTTCAAGGAATCTTTTATTTCTTGGGTGAACGTCAGTTCAGTCTCACTACTCCTTTTATCGCCAAGATAAATATATTTTCCACTCAATTCATTCGTCCCTACTCTACCTTTTCTCACCCCAACTCTCTTGCTGGCTACCTTTTAATCATCTTTGTCCTTTCCCAAACCTACTTCCCCTATCTTTACCTTCTCCTTCCTCTTTCTCTATCTATCATTCTTACTTTATCTAAAACGGCCATCTTTGCCCTCTTTCTAACCCTCCTTCCCTCTACCCTCTTCCCTTTATTTATCAATCTTTCTTTCCTTCTCAGTCTTTATCCTCTCATAGTCTCCTCTCTTCCTTCTTCATTTTTTTCCACTCCTTTTTTCCTCTCTCTTCCTACCACCATCTCCCAACGTCTTACCCTCTCCCGCCCCTTTATTTCTATCTTTAAACAAAACTTTCTTACCGGTACCGGACTTCGCTCATATCTCTTTTCATTACCTCAAAATCTCTCCCCTTCATCTCTCCTTCCTGCCAACCTTCAACCAGTCCACAGTTTAACCGCTCTCTCGTTTATAGAGCTCGGTCTTCCTCTAGTTTTCATAATCTATATTCTTAAGATAAAAAACTTTTCTCTAAAAATAAAGATATCCCCCCTATCAAAAAAACTTTTTTTCTCCACCCTTCTCGTTGTTTTTTTTACTGCTTCCCTCGATCACTACTGGTGGACATTGCCTCAAAACCAGCTTATACTTGCCTTGATTTTTGCTATAATTTTTAATCATGACCTCAATAAAAAAACTAACCATTAACTGTGACGGCGGTGCCCGAGGTAACCCTGGCCCAGCCGGTATCGGTGTCTATGCTGTCTCTGACGACAAACATCTTTTTTCCCTCTCCGAGTACATTGGCGAAACCACCAACAATGTAGCCGAATACACAGCCGTCATTCGTTGCCTTGAGTACCTTGTAGCCAATAAGATCAAAAGCGAAACCCTTGAATTTATTCTCGACTCAGAACTAATAGTTAAACAGATCAAAGGCGAGTACAAGGTTAAACAGCCTCATCTTCAAAAACTTCACCTCAGTGTTCGCCAACTTCTTCAACACCTTACCTTCAACCAACTTGCCTCCACCATCAACTTTACTCACGTCAAAAGAGACTTTAACCAAGAACCAGATCTCCTCGCCAACCAAGCCCTAGACAATCATCTCTCTTCTCTCTAACCTTTTCTTTCCTTTTTAAAACTTTCTCCCTTTCATAATTTAAAGCGTCTTTTTTGTTGTCTAACTTTATGTGGAAAACCAATTCCCCTCCCAGGTTTTAATTTTCATGTGAGCTGTGTACTAACAAACCCTTCTCATTTTTACACCTAACCTCTTTAATAGTTTAAACTCAAAACCACTTTTCCAAAAAAGTAATAACTCCTTTCATTTAATATTTTAATCAAAATTAAACCTTCCTCCTTTTGTTACTTTTTCCATTTGGGTATACTAAAGATATGCCTGCCTCTAAAACAGCCAAACTGCTGTTCTATTCTCACGACAAAAATCTCAACCTTCATCTCAAGGAATTTTTTCGCCACCAACCTTTCCACCTCACCATCATCTCTGACCTCAACCACCTCAAGCAACAAACCTCTCCCCACTACATCATCATCTA
>CAZBRK010000032.1:0-6598 GCA_964494445.1 uncultured Pseudomonadales bacterium | reverse complement strand
GGCAAGTTTTGGGAGATGCACGACGCCTTGTTTGAGGCTGGATTATAGTTTTGGTTGACAGTTTTAGGTAAGTTTTAGGTAAAATAGGGGCATGCGCAAATTATGGGTATTGTTTTTATTGCTGTGGGGAGTGTTTTTGCCAGGTAGGGTGGAGGCAGTAGATGTGGTATTGATAGAGGAAGAGGTGTTAGAAAGTACGAGTGAGGCAAGTTTAGCGGCAGATATTGTGGTGCCTGTGGAAGAGATAAAGACAGATTTAACTGAGCCTGAAGAAAGTAAACCAAGATTAGAGCAAGTGTTGGAAAGTCAGTCGGTTGAGAGAGTGTGGCCAGAGAATTTTTTGAAAGTGGCGATCAGAAAAGCGGTAACAGCTGGGGTGCCGGTAAATATGTTTGTGTTGTTGTTGTTGTTTCCTTTAGTAACGGCGTTGGTGGCTTTTTCTAGGAATGTGGTTGGAATTAAAGGTTTTGGTATTTTTACTCCGGCAGTGGTGGCGGTAGCCTTTCTGTCTACTGGGGTGGTTACAGGAGTGTTGTTGTTTCTAGTGATTTTGTTAACAGCGACTTTGTCTAGGAGGCTGTTAAGAAAAGTAAGAATGCAGTATTTCCCTCGAATGTCGATTATGATTTGGGCGGTGTCGATGTCTGTTTTAGGCTTGTTGTTGTTATCACCTTTGGTGGGGTTGATTGATTTACAGACAGTGGGTATTTTCCCAATTTTACTATTTATTTTGTTGGCTGATCCGTTTATTGATGCTCAAATTCACAAGAGTATGAGAACGGCAATGATGATGGCTATTGAGACGGTGGTGTTGGCTTTGTTGGCGTTTTTGATTGTAAAGTCAGAGTGGTTGCAGAAAATGGTGTTGTTACAACCAGAGATTACAATGATATCGAGTTTGCTAGTGAACTTCTTAATTGGTAGATACAAAGGCTTGCGTTTAATGGAAGTGTATCGTTTTAAAGATTTATGGAGAAAATAAATGAGAGATATGGGCGAGTTAAAGAATATTTTAGGGATTAATGCTAGATCGGCTGAGTTTTTGCGTTTAAACAAGAAGAGGTACAGGAAGAGAGCTGATGATAAGTTGGTGACTAAGAGAATGTTGAAGAGAAAAGGAATTCCCCATCCAGAGTTGTTAGGTAAGTTGTCGAGTATTGCGGAGGTTGAGGTTTTTGACTGGATGTCTTTAAGGGGTAGTTTTGTAATTAAGCCAGTACAGGGTTTGGAGGGAGGAGGAATTATTTTAGTGAAGAGAAAAGCTAAGTATGCAGGAGAGTGGATTTTGGTAGGAGGAGGAAAAATAAGGGTGGAAGACTTGAAGATTCATGCAAGAGATATTATTGAGGGAAGATTTTCTCGTAATAATGTGCCAGATCAGGTGATGATTGAGGAAAGAGTTAAGTTGCATCCTAAGTTTAGAAAAATTTCTAAAGGAGGAGCGCCAGATGTGAGGGTAATTGTTTATAACCGGGTGCCGATTATGGCAATGTTGAGAGTACCAACTGAAGAGAGTGAAGGTAAGGCTAATTTACATCAAGGAGCTTTGGGATTAGGAATCGATATGGCAACAGGAATTACAACTTATGCAGTACATAAA
Organism: uncultured Pseudomonadales bacterium; assembly: GCA_964494445.1. Classification (GTDB taxonomy): domain Bacteria; phylum Patescibacteriota; class Microgenomatia; order UBA1400; family MFAQ01; genus CAZBRK01. Next base: position 4,998 of record CAZBRK010000032.1, on the reverse strand, counting down.
GGGAAGAGAATAAAGTATTTTCCAGGAACTGAGAAAAAAATAAATGGAATTACAATACCTCATTGGGACAAGATTTTGAGAATGGCGTCTAAAACACAGATTGTGTCTAAGTTGGGATATGTAGCTGTAGATATGCTGATAGATGAAGAGAGGGGTCCGGTGGTGTTGGAGTTGAATGATCAGCCAGGATTGTCAATACAGGTTGCTAATCGGAATGGATTGAGAAGAAGGTTGAATCGAGTAGAAGGGTTAGAGGTGGATAGCTCAAGACAGGGAGTGAAGATTTCTAAAGCTTTGTTTGCTAGTGGTTTTGTAAAGAGGATAATAACCATACCAGGAGAAAAACAAGAGGTGGGTATTTTTGAGGTGGCGAAGATAAAGATAGGTAAGAAAAAAAGTGTAGAAGTGGAAGCTAAGATTGATACGGGAGCTTACAGTACCAGTATTGATCAGGATTTGGCAGAAGAGTTGGGTTTGTTAGAGAAGGATAATATTTTGTGGGAGAAGATGTATAAGAGTTCTTTAGGAAGTCAGAAGAGAGTAGTGATTAGATTGATTTTTTGGTTGAGAGGTAAGAGGGTGGCGACGAGAGCCAGTGTAGTTAATAGATCGGGTTTGAGAAAGAAGTTATTGATTGGTAGGAGAGATTTGAAGGACTTTGTGGTGACACCAGGTAAGTTTAAACCGAGAGATGTAAAAGGTAAGAGAATTGTATAGGGTATAGTATAATTAAAGTATGGAAAAAGAAGAAAAATTTTCACAGGAACTTGATTCAATGGAGGAGATAGATTTTTTGTTTCATGGATTGGCTTTGGATGAGAATGTGGAGATACCAGAGGGGTTTAGGTTTGGTTTGGAAATATTTTTAGGTAAGGCGGAAGCTAATTTGGAGATAGGAGAAGAGGGTAGAAAGTCGTTAAGAGAAAGTAAATATACAGAGAAGCATCCGAATAGAAGAATGGGGTTGGTAGAAATGTGGGGGGAAGATAGAGTGGGTAAGTATGAAGAGTGGTCAGAAATTGAATCAAAAGATTGTCCTAGATTTACCTATGAAAGTAAAAAAGAAAAAAGGATGGTTGCCATTGATGGTAGTAAGGGGAGGGGTTTAAGGAATTTTTTGGCTGATTTAAGTAGTTTGGTGGTAAGGGAGATGAGTGAGGAAGATTTTATTAAAAGAACTCAAGGTAGAGTAAGGAAAGGAAGGGATTATTTTTTGATGGAAAAGGCTAAAGAGAGGTCTGGAAAAGAGAGTAAAGAGTATAAAATGGCAAAAGAGCAGTTTAAGAAAGTGAAGGGGGAGGCTAAGGATGAGGTTGGTGTGGTGGCGATGGTTCCATGGTGTGAAGAGACGGATTATAGTTATGTAGATATTGTTTGGGAGTATTTAAGAGAGGGTGATTGGCCGGGAGAGGAAGTTTAAAGATTTTCGAAGTATTCAATGATTTTTTCGGCGGCGTTGATTTTGGTGTATTTTTCAAAACCAGTGAATTGAGGTCCAGGGTTTATTTCAAGGATGTAAGGTTGTTTGGTTTGTTTGTGAATCATGATGTCAACACCAGCAATTTCTGTTTTGGTTAGTTGGCTGAGTTTTTCGGCGATTTGTTTAATCTTAGGATGAGAAGAAAGATCAAAATTTTCTCCAGAACCACCCTGGCTGATGTTGCTTCTGAAGTCGTTTGGTTTAGGAGTGCGTTTCATGGCACCGATGGTCTTGTAGCCAACAGTGAAGATGCGAATATCACCGTCATTGGGTATGAATTCGCGGATGACAAAAGAAGAGGTGTTGTCTTGCTGTGAATTTTGGAGAATGGCGGTTTTTAATTCGATGATGGAGTTTACTTTAAAAACACCTTTACCCTGTCTGCCAGTACTGTCTTTAACGATGAGAGGAAAAGAGAAGTTTTTGATGATGCTGTCGACTGATTTGGCATTAAAAACGATAGCGGATTTAGGGAAAGGAAGTTTGTTTTGGGTTTGTTTGAGGTAGTCGGAAGCTGGAGAAAGGTAGTAAAGATATGAGGGGTCGATTATCTTTTGGTTGAGTATTTTAGTGTTATGTCTTTGATGGAGATAGTGTGCAGTGGTGTACCATTCCCAGCGACGTTTGCTGATTGCCCATAGATAGATGAGGTCGTAAGAGGTAATGTCTTTGTCTTTGAGGAAGGGAGTGAATTCTTGAGGAGAGCTTTTAATAATGAGATCAGAAGAGTAACAACCTTCTAGTTGGTGGCCTTTTTTTTCTGCTTCTTGTTTGAGTCTGTCTAGTTGAGGGTTTTTAACTAGGCCGACGATGAGTATTTTCATTTTATTTAGCGGTTTTAATAGCGTGTTCTAACCAGATTTTAGCAATGTTTTTACCAGTGGCTTTTTCCATACCAACAAAACCAGCAGTGTGATTTACTTCGAGAATGTACTGTTTATTATCTTGGGTGATGAGGACATCGACACCGGCGATGGTCATGTCTACGGCCTTGAGAGCTTGATGTGCAAGTTTGATTGTTTCTGGTTGTGGGTCAAATAGTTCAACAGAACCGCCTAGAGAAAAGTTGGCACGGAACTCATTTTTTGCAGGAATACGACGCATGGTAAAAGTTTCATCACCAATACAGAGAATTCTAAGATCGTAGATGTAGGGAATGAATTGTTGGAGAAGAAGACTTTTGGGTTTGTAGTTTTTGTTTTTGAAGTCCTCGATTATTTTTGTAAGGTCAGTGGGAGAGTTAATTTTGAATACATTGGCGCCTTTACCCATACGGGTAGATTTAACGATGAGAGGGTAGCCAAGCTGTTCGGCTAGTTTTGGGAAATCTGAGTATTCTCTAGAGTAGCTAGTGTTTGGAGTGGGGATTTGATTAAGGGAAAGTTTAATCATGTCGGTAACTTTGTCGATGGAGTAGAGGTGAGAGAGGAGGTGATTGTCAAAAACCTTTGTGCCTTGTTGACGATAGTGGTTGATGATGGTGGAGATGGACTTGAGGGAGTTAAAGACGCCACGAACGATGATAATGTCAGTGTCTAGATTTTTAAGTTGAGGGAGAGAAAATTGGTTATTCTTTATTTGATAGTTGAAGTTTTTTAGATCGATGAGTTGGAACTGGTGACCCATTTTTTCTGCTTCTTGTTGGAGACGTTGATTTTCGATTAGAGAGGAGAGAGTGGTGATAAGAGTTATCTTCATGAGTTTTATTTTACCTTTTTATAGAAGTAAATACAGTGTAAAATCTGAAGTTATGGAGAAAAAGGGTAGAGTAGCTATTGGTTTGTCAGGAGGAGTGGATAGTGTAGTGGCGGCATATTTGTTACAGAAACAGGGATATGAAGTGGTGGGGGTGTTTTTGTATTGTTGGCCTCCTAAGAGTGAGATTGATAAAGATGAGATGACAAGAAAAGAGTGGATGGAGAAACATGGGTGTCGAGGAGATGAAGATAAGAAGTGGGCTTTAAAGAATGCTTTGAAGTTGGGAATTGTTTTTGAGGAGTTAGATTTTAGTGAGGAGTATAACAAGAAGGTGGTGGGTTATTTTTATGATGAATACAAGAAAGGGAGAACACCTAATCCGGATGTGTTGTGTAACAGTGAGATTAAATTTGGTTTGTTTTTTGAATGGGCGATGAAAAATGGTTTTGATTATGTGGCAACGGGTCATTATGCTGGAGTAGAAAATAAAGATGGTTTTTTTAAGTTAATGAGAGGTAAAGATGAACACAAAGATCAAACCTATTTTTTGTGGAAATTGGGTCAGAAAGAGTTAAGTAAGGTGCTGTTTCCCTTAAGAGAGTATGACAAGGGAGAGGTGAGAAAAATGGCAGAGGAGCAAGATTTACCGGCGGCTAAAAGAAAAGATTCTCAGGGAATTTGTTTTGTGGGAGATGTAAAGGCAAGAGATTTTTTAAAGAGAAGATTGAAGGAAAAAAGAGGTTTGGTGGTGGATGTTAAAGGTCGAGTGGTGGGGGAACATGAAGGGATTTGGTTTTATACCATTGGACAAAGAGGAGGGTGGAAGTTGGGTAGGAGAGCACAAAAGAGATTTGCCGATAAGGGAAAAACGCCTATTTTGTACGTGATAGAGAAGAGGGCGGGTAGAAATGAGTTGGTGGTGGGAGTGGTAGAAGAGGCAATGAGAGAGAAAATGAGAGTGAGAGAGTTGAGTTGGATTAAGGGGAAAATTGATAAGGGTGAGTTGGGTGGAGTAAAAATGAGAATTAGGCATACGGGTGAGCTGATTGAGTGTGAGATAGAGGAAAAAGGAGGAGAGTTATTGGTAGAGATGAAGAAGGGACAAAAGGGGGTAGCGGCAGGACAAAGCGCGGTGTTTTATAAGGGAAAAGAATGTCTGGGTGGAGGGGTAATTGAGTAGGTTTGGGATTGAATTTTAGGCAGGAGGATGGTAAACTAGCGCTACTTATGACAATGTAAAGATGTCGATTAGCTTTTGGTTGAGAAAAACAGCCCGTTAGTCGGGTTCTTTTAGTCTAAAGGGTTCTTTAAAAAGTGAAGAGAAAGAAAATGCAAGGTAAAAATAATCAAATGAGATTATACATGTTAAGAAAAAATCAATTCTGTTTAATAATTCAATAAAAAAGATAAGATACAGCAAGTCATCTGAAATGTGACAGGAAGTTTAACTGAGAGTTTGATCCTGGCTCAGGATGAACGCTGGCGGCGTGCTTTAAGCATGCAAGTCGAACGGTCCAAGTTTACTTGGATAGTGGCAGACGGGTGAGTAACGGGTAGGAATCTACCCCTTGGTGTGGAATAACTGATCGAAAGATTGGCTAATACCGCATAAATCCGCAAGGAAAAAGGACGTAACTGTTCGCCGAGGGATGAGCCTGCTTGCTATCAGCTAGTTGGTGAGGTAATGGCTCACCAAGGCTATGACGGCTAGGGGATGTGAGAGCATGATCCCCCACAAGGTCACTGAGATACGGGGCCTACACCTACGGGTGGCAGCAACTGGGAATATTGCGCAATGGACGAAAGTCTGACGCAGCGAC
>CAZBRK010000031.1:0-6632 GCA_964494445.1 uncultured Pseudomonadales bacterium | reverse complement strand
GCACTTTTGGGAATAAGACCAGAAGAAGATAGTTTAGTTTGGGTTGATTTACCAGCAGATTTACGCTTAAGGGTTATTGATTCCGAAGCTTGGTATCCAGTTGAGTCATTGTGGCAATTGGGTGAGATTGAAGGTGATGCAGAAGAGTTGGTAAAGCAGAGTTTACAGCAAGATTTAGGCTTGGTGATGTCGGGAGTAATTTGTCTAGGAAGTAAGGATGTGAGTGTAGAAGGAGTAATGAGTGGTTTAATAGATCTAGGAGTAAAGAGTTCTTTGAACTGGTGGGACAGAGTGGTTTTGTACAAGGTTTTAACAAAAATGATGACTCGTGGTTTGGTTTGGGAGACTGATTTACCTTTGATAGTTATGGATGTAAAAGAAGACGAGGATGAAATGAAATGGAAGAAGTTAAATGAGAGAGTGTGGGTGTGGACAAGAGATTTGTGGCCAAGTGAGAAGATTTTAGGTTTAGGAGCAACGGCCGCGGTGTATAATTCCTCAGATACTCCGGGTAAGGCTAGAGTGATGGGTTATGCTTTGGAATCAGAAGGGTTGAGGGTTGTAGAGGTGGCTGCCAGAGAAGAAAAAAATGAAGGGTGTTGGTATGAAATGGAGGAAGAGTGGAGTGAGCTTGAGTGGTTATTGGAGAGACAGTTGGGGTGTCGTGTGAAAGTAGGTATTGGTGATATGGATGAAGTAGAAGCTGGAGTGACTGTGTGGTTGGGAAATTAGTCTTCTTTGATTAAAGGATCGTAGATTTCTAGAGGGGGAACGCTAGGTTGTTTAGTATTTTCCAAGCTGAGAGATTTATCTCCTTTGGTGGGAAAAGTGGGAATACCTTTAAGTTTTTTAGATCTTTTAATCTCTTCGATAAAAATTTGTAGTTTTTTGGGTTGGTTAGATTTAAGATGAGTAGTGTATTTGTAGCCTGAGTTGAGGAGTTTAATGAAGCGGAGGGAAAGATTGTCTGGTAGACAACCAATGTATTTATTTTCAAGAGTTAAGACTTTTACTTTGCGAGCAGAGATCTTGAGATTTAAAGGTTGACCAATTTCTAGATTAGTGAGGATATTAAGTTCTCCAGACTTGATTATGGGAATGTTTCGAGAACTGCCAGGAATTTCAATAAAGCTACGAAGAAAGTTTTCTCCGTCACTATTAGAAGTAGGGGAGGGTTTACTTTTTTTACAAATTTTAAGATTGTTGAGATTTTTGATGGTGATGGGGTGATTGGGGTTTATTTTTAGAACTCTATCGAAAGTGTCTTTGGCCTTTTTAAATTCTTGAGTTTTGATGTAAGCTAGACCTAAACGGTTGAGAGTGGAAACATGTTTTGGTTTTTTACGGAGGATTTTCTTGTTTATAGAGACAGCTTCTTCCCAGTCTTTCTTAACGGCAGACTGAATAGCTTTCTCTTCTAAGATAGTAATATCATCAGGGTTCATGCTTTGACAATAATATGTTTAATTAACTCACAAGTCAAGGAGATGGTTTGTTGTACAATATGTTTATTATGTCAGGTCATTCAAAGTGGTCAACTATTAAACATAAAAAAGCGTTGACTGATGCCAAAAAGGGGGCAGAGTTTGGTAGGGTAGCTAAGAATATTTATATTGCGGTTAAAAAGGGTGGGTCAGGAGATGTAAGCAGTAATCCTTATTTACGACAGGTTTTAGATGAAGCAAGAACGGTTAACATGCCATCAAACAATGTGCGACGTGCAATAGACAAAGCTTTAGGAAAGGGAGATTCGGCTAAAAATGAGGAAATATCTTATGAGGGTTATGGCTTGGGTGGTGTGGGAGTAATGGTGCTTTGTGTAACTGACAATCGTAATCGAACTGGGGGAGAGATAAAGACAATTTTTGATAAACACCAGGGGAGTATTGGTTCACCAGGTTCAGTTTCCTACCTAAAATCAATTGATCCCTTGCCTAAAATAAGGCTGGATGGAGCTGAGAAGGAAATAGTTAAGAAGATGTTAAATCTTTTAATTGAGCATGATGACATAGTAGAGGTGTGGTCTAATTTAGATGAAGGGGAATGAGTAAAAGAAGTAAGTTTGTACTAGCTTCGTTTTTTTTGGGAGTTTTGTTGTGGTTGAGTAGTTTGGTGGGTGCTGACAGCCGTTTGGCCTTAGTTCTGGCGGTGTCAGCTGTTGCTTATGTAGTATCGGTTTGGGTGTTGTTCGAGGATCTTAAGGGGGTAGAGTGGGTCACCTTGATGATTTTACCGGTGATGTTTACCTTGTCTTCAGGTTTGTTTGCTAATTTTTTACCTCAGGCGATACCTAGTCTTTTGGGAGCAAATTTCCAGATAGAAACGTCGTTGGTTTTAGGAAAGCTGGTGAGTGTTTTCTTTTTCCTTTTGTATGTGGTGGGAATGTATGCCATTTTCTTGATTGAGAACATCTTTTCAGTGGCGTCTATAAGAACGATTCAGTTACTAAGAGCAGCTAGGTCGGTTTGTTTTGTGATGACTTTGTTGGCAGGAATGTTTTTCTATACTGTAGCCTTAAGTTTGAGGGTGCCGTTTTGGAGTATTGGTTTGATTGCTGGTTTTTCTAGCTGGATCTTAAGTTTGGGTAACTACTGGAGTGCAGATCTGAAGGGTGAAAGACGAGTTGATGTAAAGAAGTTTGCCCTAGTGACTGGATGGTTGATGCTTTTTGCCGGTATGGTGATGGCCTTTTGGCCAGTGAAGCCGTTTATGGGGGCTTTAATGCTGATGGCGGTTTTTTATGCTCTATTAGGTATGTTGGAGCAGAGATTGAAGTATCGAGTTTACGGAGAGACCATGTTGGAGTATGTGGTTTTTAGCATAATTATTTTATTTGTTGGCTATCTGACGACCTCCTGGCGAGGCTAAAGAAGTTATTTTATGTTCAAAGTAGTTTTTTTTGACGGACATGTAGGAAGGGGAGTGGGGGCAGGGTATATGTCCTATAATTCGGTATCCTATAACTACTTTTCACGAATTCGGGTTTTTTTCACGGTTTAGCAATCATTGTGGATAACTGCTGATACAGAATGATACAGTTGGAGGCTCAGGCGAGGAGAGGGAGGGAGAGGTGGAGGTAAGGGGGAAGGAACATGTCAGTACCTATCTTCCGGTAATGATGCGACTCGATTTAATTTCCTTTAAAGGATTTTTAGTACTACCCCATTTTGGATAGGGATAGGGGTGTAGAAAGAACAATAGGAACTATGTCGCACAATAATACTTTTGCGACGTCTACCATAGTTAAAGGGCGAAACAGAAGTACACACCTCTTCTGGCGGTATCTGGAGAAAATCCCGAAGAAGTTGGGTGAAGCTTGGTTTGTGTTTATCCCTTCCCTGATTGTTGATCAAGGTCTTTTTTATTTAGGGCTGTTGGTGGTTTTATTTAATAACCCGAATAACTAAACGTTTTTAGCCTCAGAATGTAACAAAAGCAATGATCAGTTAATCATGAAATATTCTAGAAACCGTTCTAGAGGTATTAGAAAGGCTCGTAAGTTCAGAAAGATGTAAATTTGAGGCTACGGTGTTTTGGTGATCTGTCTCTTTCTTGGAAAGATACCCTATTGTGAAGATACGGGCCTTTTAGAAGTATCAGAAAGTCTTGTTAAAAGCTTGGTAATGGAATTGGGCTGGGATAATAATGGGAAAGAAATGATTAACGCTAAAGACCTTGATGGTAATAAAAAAGAAAAATGTTTTGGGTTTTTGATTAATGGTTGAATTTTGTCCTTGCGGTAAAAAACGCTTAACAAGTATTATGGGATATTATCGTTTTATTGGTTAAGAGACAGGGAAAGGACTGGCTTAATTAAAGGGATTAATGGACAAAAAGGGGTTGCCTCCCCTACTCCTTTGTAGAGGTGTTGGTTTTGGATGGTTGTATAAAAGAATTGACATTGCGTCGCACAATCTAATATGATGAATATAGATGGAAGAAAAGAAAAAGAAAGAAGACTACTCTCTCGAGAAGCTGATCAATAAATACTTGAGTCATATTGAGGTAGAGAGAAATTACTCTAAGTACACGATTAGGAATTATAAGCACTATTTAAAAGTGTTTAAAGAGTGGTTTGAAGATAAGTATGAGCAGGAGTATATAGGGAGACTAACGGCAGAAATGGTGCAGGACTATCGTTTACACTTATCCAGACATGAGAATGAGAAAGGTAAGAGACGGTCTGTAACAACTCAGAGTTACTATATTATTTCCTTAAGAGCATTTTTAAAATTTTTATCTAAAAGAGGAATTAAGTCCTTGTCGGCAGAAAAGGTTGATTTACCTAAAGGAGAGAATAGGCAGATTAAGTTTTTGAATAGAGATCAGGTAGAGAGACTGTTAAGGATTCCTGACGTAAGTGATGAGTTGGGATTAAGAGATAGAACAATTATGGAGGTATTGTTTAGTACTGGTTTGCGAGTAAGTGAACTGGCCAAGTTGAATCGAGATCAGATTGACTTGAAAAGTAAAGAGTTTGGCATTATTGGTAAAGGTAGAAGAGCGAGAATTGTATTTTTAAGTGATAGAGCGGTTGAGTGGTTGAAGAGGTATTTGTCGACTAGAGATGACCAATTTAAGCCTTTATGGCTTAGATATTCGGGTAAAAAGGTGGAGGTGGTTACTTCTGGAGAAAGTTTGAGACTGTCAGTAAGAAGTGTTCAGAGAATGGTAGAGAAGTATAGGAAGATGGCTGGTTTGCCGATTAAGGTTAGTCCTCATGTACTGAGACACTCGTTTGCGACTACCCTACTCTCCTCTGGAGCAGACTTGAGAAGTGTACAAGAAATGTTGGGACATAAAAATGTAGCCACGACACAGATATATACTCATGTAACTAATCCACAACTAAAGAAGATACACGAAAAATATTTGAAGTAGTCCCCTATTCTTTTTTAACGAGAGAAATAATGTTTTCTGTGAGGTGTAAAAGATCCTTTTTAATGAGAGGATTTTTGTCTAACTCATTGAAAGATTTGATGATATTTTCTTCAAGTTTTGGTTGTTCATAGAATTTAGAAAGTCTTTTCAGGGTCTTTTTATTCACTCCTTCTTTAAAGTATTTTTGTAACCAAGTGTGCCATTCTTGTATGTTTTTTACGGAAACCCCCATTTTTGTTTCTTGTGGATATACGCAATCAAAGAAAGACGTAATCTGGGGCCAATTATTAATTTTTGAGTATAAAATTTTGTCTTGATAAAGTTTGAAAGAAGTGACGTTTTCCATGTTTATTTCTTGTGATAAAGATATCATTTTTTGATGACCTAAATTATTAACAATTTGATCGATAAGCGAGTGGATTTGAAAACCGGCAAGAAAAGGATTTTTGGTGTCAATATCTTTTAAGTGTGTGTCTTGAAGATGGGTCTGTGTTCTGGTTAGTCCCGAGATGTAGCGAATGTCGGGGAAACTGGTGCCAACGATAAAAGCAGGAAAGTCTAGATGTGAGAAAAATTGTTGATGGATTTTTTTACCAAGAACGATATGAGTGATTGGGTTTGGCACTATTCTTTTTTATCTAAACAAGTAGCGGCAGCAACGGTGTCGTCGGACTTGGCAAAGCGCATAAGGATAACTCCTTGAGTTGGTCGTTGGAGTTGAGGAATGTTTTTTACAGGCAACTTGATGGCTTGGGCTTGAGTGGTGGTAATGATGAGCTGGTCGGTTTTTTGGTCGACTAAGTGGGCGGCGGCGATGTTGCCAGTTTTTTTAGTTACTTCGGAAACTTTAAGTCCTTGACCTCCCCTTTTCTGGTTTGGATATTGTTCAAGAGGTGTACGTTTACCCATTCCGTTGGTGGTAACGATTAATAGGTCACGGAAACTCTTTTTTCTACCATCTTTTAGTTTTTCTACTTTAGGAGAGAAACACTCCATGGCGACACAGTAATCATCTTTTTTAAGATTTATACCCCGGACTCCCATGGTGTCACGTTTAGTAGAACGGACATCGGTTTCAGAGAAACGAATAGATTTACCTTGATTGGTAACTAAGAGGATGTGGTTTTCTCCTTTGGTTTGGTTGACCCAGAGTAGACTGTCGGTCTTGTTAAGCTTAATGGCAATGAGTCCGTTACTTTTAATGTTGGTGTACTCAGAAAGTAAGGTGCGCTTAACGGTTCCTTTTTTAGTGGTGAAGAAGAGGAATGATTTTTTATCTTCTACGTTTTTGCTTGAGAGAGGAAGGATTGATTGAATAGTTTCGTCGGTGTCGATGTTAATAAGGTTGATGATGGCTTGACCTTTACTGATACGAGTACCCTCTGGCAGTTCCCAGACTTTGAGGGTAAAGACGCGACCTTTATTGGTAAAGACTAGGAGTTGATCGTGGGTGTAGGCATCGGCTAGAAGAGAAATTTCATCACTGTCTTTAACTTTCATACCACTGACACCCTTACCTCCTCTTCTTTGAGACTTGAAGGTACCTAAAGGCATGCGTTTGATGTATCCGGATTTGGTGAGGGTAACTATGGTTTTTTCATTAGGAACGAGATCTTCTTCTGAGAACTCCCCTACTTTAGATTTAACAATTTTGGTGCGTCTAGCGTCTCCGTAAACTTTAGACAATTCTTCAAGTTCTTCTTTAATAATTTGAAGTACCTTTTCTGGTTTAATTAGTATTAAAGTTAGTT
>CAZBRK010000030.1:5087-6905 GCA_964494445.1 uncultured Pseudomonadales bacterium | reverse complement strand
GTATTAGTCTTCCTTGCGGTTTTGTTGACAAAATGCCAATTGCTATCCAGTTAACCGCTAAACAGTTTAATGAGTCTACTGTTTTTTCAGTTGCTGATGTATATCAAAAAACGACTGACTTTCAACAATTTCCTGATTTAAAATGACCAAGAAAAAACAAGTCCCCATCATTGGTTTCGAAATTCACGTTGAACTCTCTACTCAATCCAAAATGTTCTGTTCTTGTCCGGCTGATCACTTTGCCAAAGAACCCAACACCCAAACATGTCCTGTTTGTCTTGGGCTTCCCGGAGCTTTACCTATCCCCAATCAAAAAGCTATTGAAGATACCGTCATGATCGGTCTTGCTTTTCATAGTGAAATTAATCAAGAAACCAAGTTTGATCGCAAGCACTATTTTTATCCAGACCTGTCTAAGAGTTACCAGATCAGTCAGTATGACCAACCTATCTGTGAAGGTGGTTACGTTACCCTAGACTCAGGTAAAAAGATTCGTCTTACCAGAATCCATCTTGAAGAGGACACTGGTAAACTTCAACATAGAAGTCTAAATGGTGAAGCAGTTAGTCTAGTTGACTTTAATCGTTCCGGAGTACCCTTAGTGGAGTTTGTATCCGAACCGGACCTTAGCAACTCCATAGAGGTTAAAGAGTTTCTTAAAAAGATTCGTCGCACCGTCAGAGCTTTGGGTGTTTCTAATGCAGACATGGAAAAAGGTTCCATGCGTCTTGAAGCCAACATCTCTATTGGAGATCCAGACAATCTTCCTGACTACAAAGTCGAGATCAAGAACGTTAACTCCTTTAGATACATCTGCAACGCCATTGATTACGAACTTAAACGTCAACAGAAGTTACTTGATCAAGGAGAAAAACTAACTCAAGAAACTCGTGGTTGGAATCAAGAAAAGAAAGAGACCTTCTCTCAACGTATTAAAGAGGAATCCGCCGACTATCGTTACTTCCCCGAACCAGACATCCCTCCTATTAGTATTAGTAATGACTTAGTGGAGGATATTAAGAAGAACTTACCCCAGTTACCTCAAGAAAAAATTGATCAACTTACTAAACTGGGAATAGAGAAACGTTTTGCGGATCATATAGCCGACAACCCCGCTCACGTTAATCTAGTAGTTGCTCTAGCAGACGAGAAAGATATTGATACCAACAAGTTGGCCAACTACATCGTTAACGGAAAGATTAACCCCAATCAATCAACAGATCAGGTCAAAAAACTCTACCTATCCTTAACCGACTTGGGAATTACCGACACCAAGATTATTGAAAAAGCCGTCAACACTGTCATCAAGAAAAACCAAAAAGCAGTTTCTGACTATCAAGCCGGAAATCAAAACACTCTTGGTTTTTTGATAGGTCAGGTCATGCAAGAAACTCAAGGTAAAGCCAATCCTCAAAGTATCAGTAAAGTCCTCCTTGTAAAACTAAAGAACTCACAATAAACTGTTTCTAGTTAGCCCTCGATGATCTGTTATTTGCTTTTTATGTCTGATTTTGTTCATCTCCATGTTCACAGTGAATTTTCTTTACTAGACGGTTTATCTAAAATATCTGATTTGATAAGCAAGACCAAGAAGTATGGTCAAAACGCCATTGCTCTTACTGATCACGGTGTTATGTATGGGGCCATCGAGTTCTACAAGAAAGCCACTAAAGCAGAAGTTAAGCCAATTATTGGTTGTGAAGTCTATGTGGCTGAAAACAGTCGTCTAGACAAGAAAAGAAGTGATGCTCGTCACTTGGTACTACTAGCTAAAGACATTGAAGGCTATCGTAACCTACTCCGTTTATCTACCATTGG
>CAZBRK010000030.1:0-4987 GCA_964494445.1 uncultured Pseudomonadales bacterium | reverse complement strand
CCGGACTCTGTTAAACGAAAAATTCTTGAAAGTCACGAACACCTAATTAAAGGTGAAAAGGGTTTAATAAAACTTAGTCAAGAACTAGGTATTCCTTTAATAGCCACTAATGATGTTCACTATGTTGAGAAAGATGATGCTCGGGCTCAAGACGCCATTGTCTGTATTCAAACAGGTAAAGTCATTTCTGATGTTAATCGCATGCGCTACATTGACACCCCCGACTTCTATCTCAAATCACCTGAAGAAATGGAAAAGAACTTCTCAGACTTACCCGAGGCCATCTCCAACACCAAGAAAGTAGCTGACCTATGTAACATAGAGATCAAGTTAGGTCAGTGGTACTTCCCTCCGGTTGATCTACCTAAAGGAAAAACCGCCGCACAAGCTTTGCGAGAAAAAACTCTCAAAGGGGCTAAAGAAAAATTCACCAAAATTACTCCAGAAATCAAAGAAAGAATCAACTACGAACTCGATGTTATTGAAAAAAAGGGTTATCCTTCTTACTTTCTTCTCTTCTCTCAGATAGTTGAATTTTGTGACAGTGTTGGTATCACCACTAACACCAGGGGATCAGCCGCTGGCTGTTTTGTCTCTTATTCCTGTGGTATCACGACCGTTGACCCTCTTCGTTTCCATCTACCCTTTGAACGTTTTCTTAATCCCTTCCGTCCTAGCCTTCCCGATATTGATCTAGACGTCTCTGACGATCGTCGTGAAGAAATCTTTGAATTCTTGAAAGAACACTATGGTCATGATCAGGTAGCTCAAATCTGCACTTTTGGAACCATGAAAGCCCGTATGGCTGTTCGTGATATTGGTCGTGTTCTAGGTATGTCTTACTCTGATGTTGATCGTGTGGCCAAACTTATCCCCATGGGTAGTCAAGGTTTTCCCATGACCATCGACAATGCTTTAAAAACCACTCCCGAATTAAAGAAAATCTACAACAAAGAAAAAGAGGTTAAGGAACTCTTAGATCTTTCCCGTAAAGTTGAAGGTAATACCCGCCACATCTCTGTTCACGCTTGTGCTTTGGTTGTTAGTCCAGATGAGCTAGTTAAGTTTTCACCTCTCCAGAGAGAACCTGGTGGTGGAGATCGTGTTATTACTCAATACGAACATCATGCTTGTGAAGACGTTGGTCTGATCAAACTCGATATTCTGGGAATCCGCAACCTCTCTATCATGTCTAATGCCATCAAAATTATTAAAAAACTGAAAGACATTGATATTGATATCAAAAAGGTTCCTTTAGATGATGAAAAAACCTTCAAAGTTCTCGCCAAGGGAGAGACATTTGGAGTTTTCCAACTAGCCAGTTCTGGCATGACTCGCTATCTCGTTGAGCTTAAACCAGAGAGAATCGAAGACATCATGGCCATGGTAGCTCTTTATCGTCCCGGTCCAATGAGTTTCATCCCTGAGTACATCAAGAGAAAACATAACCCGGAAATAATCACCTACTTTGATCCTCGTATGAAAGAGTACTTGTCTGCCAGTTACGGAATTTTGACTTATCAAGACGACGTGCTCTACACCGCTATCAATCTGGCTGGATACAACTGGGCTGAAGCTGACAAGTTCAGAAAGGCCATCGGTAAAAAAATTCCTGAAGAAATGGAAAAACAACACTCCAAGTTTGTTGAAGGTTGTGTCGATAATGGTATGAAGAGAGACAAGGCTGAAGAACTCTTTGGCATGATCGAGACTTTTGCTGCGTATGGGTTTAATAAATGTGTAACAGGTGATACCAAAGTTATAGTAAATCACCAGCCTATTAGTATTGATGAACTCCGAAAAAAAAGAATAACTGAATCATCAAAGATCTTGTCACTAAACAATGATAATCAAATTACCGATCTGACTTTAAAAAACATTGTAGACAATGGTAAAAAACCAGTTCTTACTTTAAAAAGCCGGTCCGGACGCAATATAACCACTACTGGCAATCACCCTTTCTTAACATTCACAGGCTGGAAAGACTTAAAAGATCTAAAATCGGGAGATCGAATAGCTATTTCTTCACAACTTCCCTCAGTAAAAAACAAAAACACTTTAAATCTTTCTCAGGCTGCAATACTAGGTTATTTAATTTCTGACGGAAATCTTTGTCATCCACATGGTGTTTATTTTTACAATAGTTCTAAAAAAGTTATTGATGATTATTTAAAAATATTAAGCCACTTTTCAAATACAAGAGCCACTCTAAATACGAGTAAATCAGCTGTATCAGTTTATGCTTCGAGAATAAATCAAAAACTTCCCAGTCCTGTTTTTGAGTTGATAAAGAAATACGGTCTTCATAACAAAAAGGCTACACAAAAATTCATCCCTCCAGTTTTGTTTGCTTGTTCATTAAAAACCACTGCTGTTTTTCTCGCCAAGCTTTTTCAAGGTGATGGTTGTTTTGATACTAAATCTCTCCTTATTTATTACGCCACTTCATCTCCACAATTAGCCCAAGATGTTCAATCACTTCTTCTCAAATTTGGTATTCAATCTCAAAAATATCAAAAAGAATTTAAAACAAAATCTGGTAAAAAAACCGGTTGGACAATAAATATTAGTCATTTTTCAAACCTGTCAAAATTTAACCAATATATTGGGAAATATCTCGTCGGAAAGAAAAAAGAAGCATTAGAGACCATTATTAAACATCCTCAAACCAATCATAAAAATCAACCCAACAAACTCAAAGTTTCTTCTCTAAACACATTACCTAAAGAAATAATGGTTTTAATTCGAGAAGAAATGTCACAAAGAAATATAACCGTCAAGCAAATTTCTACAGAACTCAACATATCTCCACGTTCGTTCAACTCCGACAAAAGAAAAAAAGGCTATACCAGAGAATTAATAGCTTTAATAAATCAAAAACTAAATTCGTCCCAAATTAAAAAACATTTAAATTCTCAAATCTACTGGGACGAAGTTATCTCAATAAAAGATAGTGGTATCCAAAAAACTTATGATTTAACCATTGAGCCAAGTCACAACTTTTTAGCCAACGATTTTATTGTTCACAATTCACACGCCGCTAGTTACGGTATGGTGGCTTACTGGACTGCATACATCAAAGCTCACTATCCAGTTGAGTACATGACCGCCTTGATGAGTGCTGAAGCAACTCATACAGACAAACTCGTAGAGGCCATTAACGAGTGTGAGCGTCTAGGTATTCGTGTTCTTCCTCCAGACATCAACGAATCACTTACTGACTTCACCATCGTCGACATCTCTAAAGATCAATGGCTCAGTAAAGGGCGTGTTAAAGGTGAGGGTAAAGCCATCAGATTTGGTTTAAATGCTGTTAAGAATGTTGGTGGAGCCGCTCTAGAAGTCATTCTAGAGACTCGAAAAGACAAACCTTTCACCTCTTTCTCTGATTTCATCCACAAAGTTAACTTACAAAAAGTTAACAAGAGGGTGGTCGAGTCACTCATTAGTACCGGAGCCATGGATCGTTTTGGTACTCGTGCTTCTCTCATTGCCTATCTTCCCCAAATTCGTGAAGCAGCCGTTAAAGCTCAAAAAGACAAGGTTTCTGGTCAGGTCAGTCTTTTTGGTGCTACTCAAAACATTGACGAGAGTCATGACAAGCTTCCAGACATGGAGGAGATGCCCTTGATTGACCTTCTAAAGGCTGAAAAGGCTCTTCTCGGCGTCTATCTCACCGATCATCCTGCCAAGAACATTTCTCGCTTCATACAAGGCCGTAGTTGTCGCAAGATTAACAGTATTACCAACGACACCGTTAATCACAAGGTCACTATTGCCGGTATTATTGGCAATGTTCGTCTGGTTAACACCAAAAAGAACAACTCTCGTATGGCTTTTGCTGGTCTCGAAGATGACACTGGTAATCTTGACCTGGTTATCTTTCCTCAACTCTACTCTGAAACCAAAGAAATCTGGGAATCAGACAAAATGGTAGTTGTTGATGGAAGAGTTGATAACCGTGATGATGTTTTCTCAGTCTTGGTTGAAAATGTTGAAGTTGTTTCTATGGACAAAGAGTACAAACCTCCTACAGAGATAGTCATACCTCACGGAACCTCAAAAGAAAAAATGCAAGGAGTTAACGCCCTTCTTAAGGGTACACCAGGTTCAGACAGTGTCTCTATTGTTATTAAAAATGGGGGAGAAGACAAAAGAATTCCCCTCCCTTATACAAGTAAAGTAACCCCAGGCCTTAAAAGGAAAATAGAGGAAATTATTAAAAAGTGATCTCTCTATTGCCAGATTGGGGTGTTTTTTGCTAAAATCACACCGTTATGGCAAACCTAGTTACATGGAAAGATACCCTCACCTTCGGTGTCGGTGATACCATCAGTATCCACCAAAAGATTGTTGATGGAGATAAAACAAGAACTCAGATCTTCAAGGGTATCGTTATTGGTATTAAAGGCCATCAAGGCTTAAAGTCCTTTACTGTCAGAAAAATTGCCACCGCTGGTATTGCTGTTGAGAAAATTTTTCCTTTAGAAACTCCTACCATCATCAAGATTGAAGTAATCAAAAAAGGTAAGGTAAGAAGAGCTAAACTCTACTATCTTCGTGACCGTGTGGGTAAAAAAGCTACTAAAGTTAAAGACGTTTTTGTCAAGAAATCTGACCAACCTAAAATTGAAGAAGAAGTGGTTGAAAAGAAAGAAGTTGTTAAGAGAGAAGCTCCAGAGAAAAAAGAAGAGAAAAAATCAAAGACTAAAAAATCAGAAGCTAGAGAAAGAAGAAAGAAGAAAAAACCTAAGAAAATCGTTCGTAAAGAAAAACACTTCACTCGATAAAACGAGGCTTCCAAATTTAAAAAATGTTAAAATAACTAGTGATTGGGTCCGTAGCTCAGTTGGTTAGAGCACCTGCCTTTTAAGCAGGGTGTCGTGGGTTCGAGCCCCACCGGACCCACCAAATGGCCCCATCGTCTAGTGGTTAGGACGCCAGGTTTTCATCCTGGTAACCCGGGTTCAATTCCCGGTGGGGTCAC
>CAZBRK010000029.1:0-7005 GCA_964494445.1 uncultured Pseudomonadales bacterium | reverse complement strand
AGGTTTTCGAATTCTAGAGTTTGAGCATTGAAACCAAAGTTGTGGTCTTTGCTTTCCTCTATTTTCTTGACTACCCATCCTTCGTCAACACCAGAGTTCTTGGCTAACCAGCGGACTGGTTGGCTTAAGGCTCCTTTGATGATCTTAATACCGATCTTTTCGTCTGGATCAGAGGTTTTAAGACTGTCTAGGACCTTAGCAGCATGGAGAAGAGCAACTCCCCCACCGACAACTACACCTTCGTCTATAGCGGCTTTGGTAGCACCGACAGCGTCTTTAACTCTTTCTTTTAATTCATTGAGTTCTACTTCGGTGGCGGCACCGACGTTGATGACGGCTACTCCCCCAGCAAGTTTGGCTAGTCTCTCTTGGAGTTTTTCTTGATCGAAATCAGAAGTATTGTTGTTTATTTGAGTCTTGATCTGTTTTATTCTGGACTCGACTTCTTTTTTCTTGCCTTTACCACCGATGATACGGGTGCTGTCTTTGTCAGACCAGACACGGTCGGCTTGGCCGAGATCTTCAATGGTGACTGAGTCTAGTTTTCTACCAGTATCCTCAGAGATGACGGTACCACCGGTAAGGATGGCGATGTCTTCGAGCATGGCTTTACGACTGTCACCGAAGCCAGGGGCTTTGACAGCGAGGATGTTGAAGGAACCTCTCATTTTGTTGACCACTAAAGTAGCTAGAGCTTCACCGTCAATGTCATCGGCGATGAGAACTAGGTTTTTGCTGACTTTTACAATGTTCTCTAAGAAGGGAACCATTTCAGCAATGGAGCTGATTTTTTGGTCAGTGATGAGAATGTATGGATCTTCAATTATTGCTTCCATCTTGGCGGTGTCAGTGACAAAGTAAGCAGAAGCATAACCTTTATCAAAATCCATACCAGACTTGTGCTCGATTTCCATTTCTAGACCTCTACCCTCTTCGACTTCGACGACTCCGTCTTTGCCGACGAGTTTTAAGGCTTCGGCGATTTTGGCACCAATTTTTTCGTTTTGAGCGGAAACAGTAGCGACTGATTGCCAGTCTTTTTCCTTAACTTCTTTCTTTATATTCTTAAGTTCTTTGGTGATAGCAGTAACGGCTTGGTCAATACCTTTTTTCATAGGCATGGGGTTGGCACCAGCGGTGATGTTTTTCATACCAGCTTGAACAATTTGTTGAGCTAGTAAGGTAGCAGTAGTAGTACCGTCACCGGCGACATCGTTGGTTTTGGAGGCAGCCTCTTTTACTAGCTGAGCACCCATGTTTTCAAATTTGTCTTCAAGTTCAATTTCTTTGGCTACAGAGACACCATCGTGAAGAACAGCGGGGGCACCCCATTTTTTGTCGATAGCGACGTTACGGCCTCTGGGACCGAGGGTGGTAACAACAGCTCTGGCTAATTTGTCGACACCGAGAGTAAGTTTTTGTCTAGCGTCTTCGGAGAAAATGATTTGTTTTGCCATATTTTTTTTGTTTATTTATTTATTAATTAGATACTTATTTAACAACAGCTAAGATATCCTCAAATTTGAGGAATTGATACTCAGTGTTGCCGATCTGAAGTTCGTTACCGCCCCATTTCTTGTAAACGACGGTGTCACCTTTCTTGAAAGAAGGTTTTATTTCTTGACCATTGTCGAAATATGGATTGCCGACGGCTAATACTTTACCGTATTGAGGTTTTTCGTCGTGAGATTCAGGAAGGTAGATACCAGTGGTTGTTTTTTGTTCTTTGGAAGCGGGTTCTATGAGAGCGTAACCGGATGCAGGATTAAGTGATTTAACGGTGAGTTGAGACATTTGTTTTTAAATATATTAATTAAAGATTAAAAAGTATCAGCAATTGCTGACATCGAGTGCTATTTTGAAGCAAAGGGAGGGGATTGTCAAGTGAGGGATTGAGGTGGTTTTTTTGGTTCCTCTAAGATCATGGTGAGGTCGAAACGGTTATTGTCGCCTATTTTTTGGAGTTTTACCTTGACTGGGTCGCCTTTTTTGAAGTGCTTGTCGATATCCTTTACGAAACCTTTGGAGATGTTGGAGACATGAACTAGACCTTTTATGCCAGGAAGGAACTCTACAAAAAGACCATACTCTTTGATGTTGTCTACTTTTCCATCATATATTTCTCCGGTTCTTGGTTGTTTTTGAGGTGGTTCATTCTTTTTTACTTGGTCAGGTTGCTTGTCTTGGGGTTGGTTTTGAGGAGGAGGACAGGGAGGAGTGGTGAGTTTGGCAATGGGTTTGTAGTAGCGTTCTTTGGTGGCGATAATGACTTTCTCTCGGTTCTGGTTGGCACAGTCGGGTAAAGGAAGGGTATATGCAGGGAAGGGTTGGGAGATGGTGCTGTCGATGGAGAGTTTGGCAATGATCTGGTATTTGCCTAGATTGACTAGATCATCTTGGGTGTAGAGATCACCGAGTTCAGAAATTAATCTGTTTGCATCATCGGCACCAACGATGAAGGTACAGAGAGTACCGGCGTTGCCGAAGATGGCTTTTTGAATTTCTTCTGGTAACTGGGCGGTGTACTGGTTGGCAAGGATCAGATTAAGACGGAATTTTCTGGCTTCGGAGAGGATTTTTACAAAACTGACGGTAGCAAAGTTCTGGAACTCGTCGACGTAGAGATAGAAGTCTTTTCTGTTTTTCTCTTGGATATCAACTCTGTTCATGGCGGCGATCTGAATCTGAGTAATGAACATGGCACCAAGAAGGGCGGCGTTGTCCTCCCCTATTCTTCCTTGAGCTAGATTAAGAATTAATATCTTACCTTCATTGATTAGTTCTTCTAGATCAATTGTGGACTCGGAGTGGCCGACAATGTTACGAATTGTAGGACTGGTGGTGAAGCGACCAACTTTGTTAAGAATGGGAGAGGTGGCTTCTGACTGGAATCTTTCAGAGTAGCGATCATATTCTTTTTTCCAGAAATCAACAACAATTGGATCAGCGACGGACTCAAGATACTTGTTTCTGAATTTAATGTCGGTGAAGAGGCGGGGAATATCAAGAAGAGTGGCTCCTTCCCTTTCAACAAGGGTGATGAGGGCGTTACGAAGAAGATACTCCATACGGGCTGACCAGACGTTGGCCCAGATCTTGGTGAAGATGGAGATGATGCTGGAAACGACTAGTTCCTTGTGTTCATCTTTTTCGACGTGAAGAGGGTTGAGACGGAAACTTTGATCTTTGTCAGAAGGATCTAAGTAAATAACGTCTTTAATCCTGTCCTTAGGAATATAGTCAAGAAGAATTTCTGATAGGTCACCGTGAGGGTCGACAATAGCTACACCTTCACCGTTACGAATATCAGCGATGGCCATGTTGGCAATGAGGGTGGTTTTACCGGTACCGGACTTACCAAGAATGTACATGTGGCGACGACGGTCTTCACCTTTTTTGATACCAAAGAGGGACATTTTGTTCTTGAACTCGGTGCGGGCAAAGAAGTTAATTTGCTTTTTTTCTTCGGTGGAAAGAGAGTCGGTAACGGGGAGTTTGGCGGGGGGTTCACCTTTAAGGGTCTTGCCCCAGGCAAGGTTACGAATTTCAGAGAGACGAGTATCTGGTAAGTGAAAAAGGGAAGCGATTTCGAGATAGTTGAGAGAAAGGTCTTTAGAAGAGATGGTTAGACAACGATTGATGATACTTTTTTTAAGTTTTTGTTCAAGGTTGCCATTTCTAGGTAATTTGAGAGAAAGAGAGTTACTGTCAGAGAGAGAGTAGACTCCAAAAGCACTGGCTAGTTTAGAGACAATGTTTTTAGAAATAGCTTTGTCTTGGCTAATACCGACTAAACGAATGTCTGTTTGATAGACAGGATACTTCATTTTTTCCTCAATGAGGGTTTTTTGAGGGTGAGGGGGCTTGCTGGGTTGGTCGGGAACTGGAGGAGGAGGGGTGATTAGTTTTTGAGAATATGCAGACCAGTTTTTAGGAGAAGCGGTGAGAATGAACTGAATAACAGCAGATTGATCTGGGGCGAGACGAGAAAGAACACCAAGAACTGAGGCCATACGGTCAGGATCTTGGTCGGTAACGGTGTTGAGGGGAAGATAGCTGGGGGAAGACAGCTTGAGTTGGTTAAAGTAAGGTTGTCCATGATTGAGCCAGGGTTGGAGATAGTCTTGCATGAGAGTGATGACAGAGGAAGGATACTGGGCGGCGAGTTGAGACTTAACTAGAGAAACTAAAGGAGTGGGACAGGAGATGATGAAGTAAACGGTTTGATTTAAACAGGCAATTTCTAAGGATATAGTAGAGGGTCGTTTGGAAAAAATACCAGAAGATGATTTGCCGAGACTGTTTTTGAGAGCAGAAAGAAAATGAATGAAGTTGTTAATAGAAGATTCCGAGTCTTTAGCGGGACGTATCTCTAAAACTGAGTAAGAAGATAACTGGGGCATGGATTAAGTATATCTTAAAGAAGAACTATTGAGGAGTACCGGTGGGCTCTTGTGGAGGAACTGCACCGTTGGTTTTTTGGAAAATGACTTTGTCGTCACCTTTTTCACCCTGAAGAATCTTGATTCGAGAAAGAAGAACTCCTTCGACCATGAGACCTTTGTCACTAAAGAGTTGAGTAAGCTCCTTCTTGAGTAGCTCTTCAATCTGGTTACGATGGTTGGTGAGATCAGCAGAAGGGAACTGGGTAAAGATGTTGCTAAAACGAGATCTGGAGTAAGGGCGAACAACCTTAGAAACAAAGTTATCACCGATGTTTTCCCAAAGTTCAGGTGCGTTGGCTTTGTCGATACGGAAAAGGATGGAGCCTTCAATAAAGATACCTTGACCATCTTGACTGGTGGTAAGGACGGCTTCATCACCTAGAGCCTCCTTGTTAGTAGTAGAGAAACCCTCCTTGATGGTGTATTCAAGAATTTGAGCGTTGAAAAGTTTAGCTACTTGCCAGAAAGGGATCTTTAAGTGAAGACCAGGACCGAGAACTTTGCCAAGAACACCACGACCACGATCGTAGACACAAGCAATGTGACCTGGAGGGACAGAAACAAAAAAACCGCCGACAACTTCGTCGACCAAGAAAGAAACTACTAATTTATCAAAGTCAGCCATGATTATTAAGTTTGTAATTAATAGGCAGAAGGAAGGCAAAAAGTTTGCCTCTTAAGAGAAATCATACCAAAAAATGGAAGAATTAACCAATTTTTTACTAAAGATGAAGGTGAGAGTGGAGGTCTGAGGAGAAGTCTTTAGGGTGGAAGTAGGCTTGAAAAAGAGTGACTGTCTCGGTGGTGATTTTAGGGGACATGTATATGCGTTGAGTTAAGTAAGCAAGAAGGTTGAGAGGAGAGAGAATGAGGCTAAAAAGATTGAGTACTTTAAATGGGTTCGGTTTTGGTGAAGGAAGTGAAGAGGTTTGGACATGATAGGCATTGGCGAGGTGTTGAGAAACCCAGGAGTTGGAGGAAATGAAGTCAGAGTATGTTTGTCCCCTATCAAGTAGAGGTTTCATTTGTAAAAGTTCGTGAGCAGTGTAAAGGTTTTGTTTAGAAGAAGGGAGAACTAGGTTAGACTGGTCTATCCAGAGATTAAGACAAAGATCGTTGGGGCGATGGAGTTTGCCAGGACGGCGGTGGTTAAAGAAGAGAAGAAAAGGAAAAAGAAGAAGGCGGGTTAACCAGAGAGTGTGAGGAGAAGTGACTATGAGTAGATCAATGTCGTCTTCTGGAGTAGAGTTAAGGATGGCTAAAGAACCGGTGAGTCCGACAAAACGAATAGTGGGGAAGAATTTTAAAAAGGAAAGAAAAGGTTTGAGAGAAGACATCTTCTGTTTATATATCTTTTTTTGTTTAGGAGGGATATTAGGAATTAGTTTCTTTTTTAGCTGAGGATGGGAAGAGAGAGTTTTTTCGAGCTGGGAAATGGAGGAAGTGTGGGAGGATATGAGCCAGTGATGAAGTTGTTTCAGAGTTAAGCGAGAGTTAAAAAAGGAAGCATACCTAAGAGTAAGATTAATCTGGGAACGGGTAGGAAAAGAAGAGGTCATGGAGTGGAAACAGGAATGGCTTTGACAAGGCCATACTGAGAGAGAACCTGATTGAAACCAAGGTTAAGAGTGGTGATGGCGGTTTCAGAGTCTTCATTAGAAGCAAAGGAGTTGACGGCGTCTTCAAGATATTTAATGAGACGAGAGTTTAGGCCGGTATCGGCGTCACCGGTAAAAGAAGCAGTGTAGAAGGTTTGGGCGGTGGCAAAACTGTCAAGATATGGAGCTAAGAGAAGATTTTGTTTGGCTGTTTCATAAACACCTTTGTTAGCAGGAGGTTGAGGAACTCCCCTCTCGGCGGTGGCAGACTGGAAGATTAACTGTTGGGCCTGAGCAGAGGAAAGATAGGTGAGGAATTTCCAAGATTCTTGAGGATGAGGAGATTCTTTAGATACAGCTTCAAACCAAGTTGAGGACCAGTTAACTTTAGGACTGTCAGGAAGTTGAGGAACGGGGACAATGTCAAAGGTTAAGTTGGGGTTAAGGGCTTTAATTTCGGGAATGCGCCAACTTGGAGCAATGATCATGGCAACTTTTTGATTGGCAAAGGCAACAATTGAGTTTGGTTGGGTTTCGTCCCAGACACGATCAGCGGAGTAAGCAAAGGAGGTGTAGAAATCAAGAGTATCGGCGGCATACTGAGAATCAATATCAAGTAAATTAACATTGGCTTGAAGTAGCATGAGGGTGACAATGTCAGACCAGTGAGAAACATTGGAAGTAGTACCAAGAGCGATACCAGCACGGGTAATGGCGTTGGTTTTGGGGTCTCTGGTAGTTAGGGTTATGGCATTATTAAAAAGATCATCCCAGTTTTCTGGAGTTTGAAGAGAGGCTTGTTTGTAAAGATCTTGATTGAGATACAGAGCTAGGCCGTCGAGTGAGAAAGGGACTCCGTAAACTTGACCACCGATGTCAAGAGTTGAAGAGATGATGGGGTAAAAATTTGATTGAATCTCGGTTGAAGAGACACTGTTGGCTGGAGCAGGAAGAAGATTGTT
>CAZBRK010000028.1:5371-7006 GCA_964494445.1 uncultured Pseudomonadales bacterium | reverse complement strand
AGAGTAAAAGTTACTAGAGGATGATAGAATAAAGTCATGCCGGAAGTGTATTCAGCTAAAAAGAAAACAAGGAAGAAAAAGAAGAGAGTGGTGAAGAGAATGGAGAAGGTAGTGGTGGATGAGGTAAAAGAGATGAATAAAGAAGGTGTTTTTAATGGGTCTTGGAAATCGTTGGTGGCTTATCCAAAGAAGACAAAGTTTGAGTTTCAGAATAAAGGAGAGGTGATTATGTTGTTGATGAGAAGACATCCAGCAACTAATTTAGGGTGGGTGATGGCTAGTTTAATTTTATTGTTTATTCCTTTTTTCTGGGGAGAGTTTCCTTTGTTGACGGCGGTAAGTGAGAAAGTTAGATTTGGGATAACGGTGTTGTGGTACACAGGTTTGTTGCTTTATGCGTTTCAAAACTTACTATTATGGTTTTATAACGTATATATAGTGACGGATGAAAGAGTGGTGGATGTAGACTTTTTTGGTTTGTTGTACAAGAACGTTAATATGGCTCAGTTAAAGAATGTGGAAGATGTGAGCTATTCTCAGATAGGAATTATGTCGAGCATTTTTAATTACGGTAAAGTAGTGGTGCAGACTGCCTCTGAACAACTATCTGACGATGTGGGACAAGAATCAGCGGCATTTACTTTTAATGCGGTGTTAAATCCTGATAGGGTAATGAGAGTTATTAGTCAACTAATGGAGCAGGAGGAGCAGGAGGCCTATGAAGGCCGAGTGAGATAAATATGAATGGAGTAGAGATAATACCAGGAATTGATTTAAGTCTAAATTTAGTGATGACGTGGTTGATAAGAGTGTTAATGATTCTGATCACGGTTTTGTCATTGATTGTGATGAGGCAAGTGAAGTTGATGGACAAGGTGGTAAATGTGCCGGTGGGAGGAAACTTTAAACTATTATCAAGATTGTTCTTTTGGGTTTGTCTGATTTTGACTGGTATAGTGATATTAGTAGGTTAAAATTGAAAACTGCCAGATGAGTAATTTAATAGGAATAGATTTTTTCCGATTAGTGAGTGATAGTTCGATTGATGATTGGGCACAGGTATATGCTCGAGTTCCTTTTGATGAGCAAGAGGTGGAGAAGAAAGGGGCTTTGTTTGGGGCGGTGAGATTAAAAGGAGGAGAAGAGTTAGTGAGTAGAGGGACTGAGATTTTTTCATGGTTGGATGAGCATTTTAATAAGATAGAGAAGGGTGGAGACTTGAGATTGTTAATGGAAGAGTTGGAGAAAAAAGATGAAGGGTTGGAGGCAGTATGGTTGTGGGTGAGTTTGGAAGAAGGAAAAAGAGTAATGAGGGTGATGGGAGTTGGAGATGGAAGAGTAGATATCTTGAGAGAAGGAAATAGGGTTGAGTTGATTACAAAAGATCGTTTAGGTCAGGTAATAAAAGGAGAGTTGAGAGAGGGAGACAGGTTAATGATGGGGGTGGGAGGAGTAGTGGACTTGAAGAAAGAGATGATTGGAGAAGAGGAAAAATTGGAGAAGGTAACTGAGGAGTTGAAAAGTAAGATAGATGAGTCGAGTAATGGAGCGATGGCAGGATTGCTGTTAGAGGTGGGAGGAATGAAGAAAGAAAAAGGTGAGGAAGTGTTGGAAGTAAGAAAAGAAGAAGAAAAA
>CAZBRK010000028.1:0-5271 GCA_964494445.1 uncultured Pseudomonadales bacterium | reverse complement strand
ATGTGGTTTTAGGTAAAGGAGAAGATAAAGGGTGGAAGGATGTGGCAGGAGATGAAGATACTATAGTAGTGTTAGGAAAAGATGGGTTAGGATATGAGATTGGGGGAAGTGAGGGAGAGTTAGAGTTTGATGGGTCGGTACTGGGAGCGGTGGGAGTGGAGATGTTTGCTAGTAGTGCATATGTACTAGATGGGGAAGCGGAAGAAATTTGGAAGTTTGCAGTAAGTGGAAGTGAGTTGGAAGAAAGAAGAAGGTGGTTGGTGGCTGGAGAAGAGTTGGGTCTGTCTGGAGTAGTGGACATGGATATTGACGGAGATATTTGGGTGTTAAGTAGTGGAGGTGAGGTGGGTAGATTTAGAAGAGGGTATGAAGAGGTTTATGCTCTTAATGGTGGTCCTGAAGATGTAAGTGGGGATGCGATATCGGTAAGTTTGGAAGGAGATAAATTGGTAATACTAGACAAGAAGAATTCAAGAATAGTTGAGTTTAATAAAGAGACAGGGGAGTATGTGCAACAGTTGGTGGGAGAGAAGATAGGGAAAATGGATGATGTGATGATAACTAGTGACGATCAGTTGTTAGGCTTGGGTGAAGGAGAGCTGTTTTATTTAGAGTGAGTTACAATAGGGGGAGATGATGATTAGGAATAAGAAAGTTCTGCGTGACCATGAATTGGTGGAGAAGATTGAGGCAGGGGTAGTGCTGTCTGGATCAGAGGTTAAGAGTGTGAGAGCAGGCCAGGTAAGTTTGGCTGGGGGAAGGATAGTAATAGAGAAAGATGAAGTATGGATGACAGGAGTGAACATTGCTAAATATAAGCATGATGGGAGAGAAGAAGAGTATGATACAACAAGAAAAAGAAAGCTTCTGATAAAAAAAGAAGAAAGGGTGTCTTTAGAAGGGAAGTCTAGGTCTGGCGGTTTGACCCTGATGCCTATGTCGATGTATAATAAGGGAAAGCTAATTAAAGTAGAGATCGGTTTAGTAAGAGGAAAGAAAATTTTTGAGAAGAGAGAAGAATTAAAGAAAAGAAAAGAAAAAAGAGAATTGGCTAGAAGATTAAAAACCTAGTAATAAATTGAGTAGTATAAACATATTTTGGAAAAAAGTAATGCCTGCCTGCGTTGAAAGTCTTTCTTGGACTGGCGATTTTTCTAAGTTTTCTAATGAGAAGCAGTGGGGAGCAGGGCTAAAAAGTCGATTAAAGAAGATGGATGAGGCAGAATTTGACTTGTTTTTAGCAGAGGTAGTAATGACAGCGGCAAGAAAACAAATAATGGGAGTGGATTTAACAGAGAAAGTAGAGTTTTTAAGAGATTTAAGAAATTAATTTTTACTTGATTTGAGGCTGATTTCATGTTAATATATGGGATATCGGGGACGTTTTTGGCTTCGATGGAATGGGTACTTTGACAGTGGCAAGCCGAGCTGATTTAACTCGTTAAACTGAGTCAAAAAATAACTGTCGAAAAAGAAGACAGAATACTTAGTGGAAGCACCAGTCCGCTGGCTGTTAAGCTAAGTCCTAAGGTTAACTACGCTTACGCGTACGCAGCTTAATTAGGCATTTCTAGGCACGATTACTTGGGGTTAGCCTAGAGGTGAATACAAACTCAAGTTGCTTTGTTCGGTGATGATCTGAATGAACAAAAAAGATTAAGATCAAACCTTTAAACCGTTCTTTCTTGTGAGGAGGTTTTAAGGCTAAAAAAAGCACAAGATAAGCTTGTAGATGCTGGCGAGAATTTATTTCAGACGAGGGTTCGATTCCCTCCGTCTCCACCGATTTAAGAAAGACTCCTTTGTAAATATGTAGATACAGAGGAGTTTTTTAATGGTTTATGGTTATGATTAAGTATGGAGTGGTGGAATATGTTTCTAGAGTTGGTTTATCCTTGTGAGTGTGTGATTTGTGGTAAAGAAAAGGTGTTTTTGTGTGAAGTTTGTAGGCAGAGTTTGAGGCTAGTAGATCAAAAATGTGGGGAGTGTGGTGAGGAGAGTGAAGGAGGCTGGACACACAAGGAGTGTAGGAAGAAGTTGAGTTTAGATGGTTTGAGTGTGATTTGGGATTATGAAGATGAGAAGGTGAGAAAAATTATTAAAGAGATTAAGTTTGAGTTTAATAGGGAGTTGTTAAGAGAGTTGGTGAGAGGGTGTGATTTTAAGATAGGGGGAAAGTGGGATTATTTGGTGCCGGTGCCTTTGTTTTGGCAGAGGGAAAACTGGAGAGGTTTTAATCAAGCAGAGATTTTGGCAGAAGAAGTGGGAGAAAAGCTGGATTTGGAGGTAAAGGATGTTTTAAGGAGAAGTAAAAAAACGGAACAACAGGCGAAGATTAAAGGGAAAATAAATAGGATTAAAAACGTGAAAGGAGTGTTTGAGATAAAAGAGGGGATGGACTTAAAAGGAAAAAAGGTGTTGTTGGTAGATGATGTGTTTACTAGTGGAGCAACAATGAAAGAAGTGGGGAAAAAATTGAAGAAAGCAGGAGTGAAAAAGGTGTGGGGTGTGTGTTTGGCGGGGTAGAAATGAGTAAAGATGATAAAATTAAGGCTAATTGGAGAGGTGCGCCGAATGGTAAGGCACTGGTCTTGAAAACCAGGGGGTGCAAACCCATGCAGGTTCGACTCCTGTCCTCTCCGCATAAGATATAATTGGCACTGATTTGGAGGTGTCGCATAGTGGTCAATTGCACAGGTTTGCTAAACCTGAGCCCTTTTGGGCTACGTGGGTTCAAATCCCGCCACCTCCGCAGATTTAAGGACTCCTTTTAAGGGGTCTTTTTTGATAACATGGATATGTGAGTGAAGAAAGAAAACTGCCAGAAGAAGAGAGGGTTTTATTTAGTTGGATAGCTGATGAGAGACCATTTGAGAAAAAAGGAAAAGAGTTTTTTAGTACGGTAGTAGTGTTGGCTTTATTGATTAGTATTATTTTGTATTTTATTGAAGGAGTGATGCCGGTGTTGGTAGTATGGGCAATTGTGTTTATGGTGTGGGCGGTGTACAGAACAGAACCGGGGAAGGTGAAAAATGCGTTGACTAATCGAGGGTTGGTGACGGGTGAGAATTTTTATGATTGGGGAGTGATGGAGAGTTTTTGGTTTGAGGGAAGAGGAGGACAGAAACTTTTACGAGTTTTGTTGAATAAGTTTCCGGGACAGATAATTGTGGTGTGTAGTGTGGAAGAAGAGGGGAAGGTAGAAGAGTTGATGAAGAAGTATGTGAGAAAAAATAAACCTAAAGATGGGTGGAGTGATCGGGCAGTAAAATGGATGAAAAAGAAGATGCCGTTGGAGTAGAGATGATTAGTTTATGGCTAGTTAGGTGAGGTTGAGGTAAAATATGAGTGTTATGCGCCTGTAGCTCAGTGGATTAGAGCACTAGTTTGCGGAACTAGGGGCCGCGCGTTCGAGTCGCGCCAGGCGCACACTTGGAGGGTTGGCCGAGCGGTTAAGGCGTTGGTTTCGAAAACCAATGGGTGTAAACCCTCACAGGTTCGAGTCCTGTACCCTCCGCTTGAGTATTTGTAGCTTAGTGGATTGAGTCGTACTGAGTGTGTTTTGTTTTTTTTAATGATGTTTATTAAAAGGATTGGGATATCTGTTTTATTTGACAGTTTGTTCGGGTTTTATTAATATGTATTTATATGAGGTTGGTTTTTAATTTTAATGATCAGATAAGGTTTTTTCGAGAGGTAAAACAAAAATCTGGAAAGAGCAGTAAAGAGTTAGGAAAGTTAATAGGTATTTCTGGTAGAAGTTTAAATGATTGGATTAATGGGAAAACTTGTCCTGTTAAAAAAAGTATGATTGTCTTAGGAGAAAGATTTGGGGTTGAGTTGCCTGAAATTTTAGAAGAAAGAGAAGAGTTTTGGAGTGGTAGGGTGAATGGGAGGAAAGCAGCATTGAAAAGATTGGAGATTTATGGTCCTCCTGGAACGGAGGAGGGTAGAAAAAAAGGAGGGTTGGTTTCACAAAGAAGACGAAGGGAAAGACCTAAATATTATAAAAATTTAGGTTGTGTGGTAAGGAATGAATTTAAAAAACCAAGGAAGTCGTCTAAATTGGCTGAATTTGTGGGGGTGGTTTTGGGTGACGGTTGTTTGAGTGAAGGACAGTGTCGGATTTTTTTGAGTTTAAAAGATGACAGATTATATGCGAAGTATATTAAGGGTTTAATTTTTGATTTATTTGGATATGAGGTATCAATGCTAAAGTATTTTGATCGATCTACAATTGAGTTGACTGTGACAGGAGTATCTTTTGTGGAGATGATGAAGAATTTAGATTTGAAAGTGGGAAATAAAGTGAAACAGCAAGTTAGAGTTCCTGACTGGATAAGAAATAAGAAAAGTTATTTAAGAGCTTGTGTTCGAGGCTTGTTTGATACTGATGGTGGAACTTTTTTTCATAAACATTGGGTAGGTGATTATTATTATCGACATTTTGGTTTGACTTTTACTTCTGCTTCTGAATGTTTGTTGGGTGATTTTAAAAACTGTTTAAAAACTGATGGAATCTTAACCCATGGTAAAAAGGATTGTTTGTTTGTGTATAAAGGTAGTGATATTAAAAAATTTTTTGAGACTTATGAACCACGAAATTTGAAACATAAAAACAGACATGAAGAGTATTTAAATAAGCCTAGCAGGTTGAATTGAGGTATAATTTGGAAGGATTGGAGGGATGCAGGGAATGGTAACCGGAACGCTTGGAAAGCGTTTGCCCTTTTCGGGCTTGGGGGTTCGAGTCCCCCTCCCTCCGCCAAGTAGTTAAAGATATTTTTATATGGCTAATATTAAGTGGATAAAGAAAAGGAAAGGGTTGAGAAGTGTGGTGAGGTTTTTAGAGAGAGTGAGAAATAAAAGAGTGTTTGATTGTTTTGAAGATTATTTAAAAGAAGGCGATCGAGTACTGGATTTTGGTTGTGGTTTGGGGGGTGTGAGTGAGAAGTTAATAAGTGATGGTTATGATGTAGTGTCCTTGGATGTAGAGAACATGAGTTTAACTGATGTGGAACCGGTGATTTATGATGGTAAAAAGATTCCTTTTAAAGATGACAGTTTTGATGTAGCTTTGGTTTTGACAGTTTTACATCATACTCTCGACCCTGAAAAGCTCTTGAGAGAAGTGGGGAGAGTGGCAAATAGGATAGTGATAATTGAGGATATTTATGGTGGCTTGGTGGGAAAGTATGCAACCTTCTTTTTTGATAATTTATTTAATCTTGAGTTTTTTGGTCATCCACATAGTAATAAGAGTGATGAAGA
>CAZBRK010000027.1:3895-7226 GCA_964494445.1 uncultured Pseudomonadales bacterium | reverse complement strand
TGAATATAGTATACCATAATCACGCCATAATCGTGCCAAAAATTGTGCCATTTCTATCAAATATTGAGTTATGGTTCAATCATTACATTAGGGGTAGATGTTTTCCCAGAGAAAATAAGTTTGTGACCTCGAGCTTTTGGAAACCGAACTAGGTTATTCTAGACCCAGTAAACCTCTTTAGGGTATTTTCCCCAGATATAGAATAAGTCATTTAATCAAAATGTGGACCCGAGGGGTCTCGAACCCCTGAACCTCCTACATGCCATGCAGGCGCTCTACCAACTGAGCTACGGGCCCCAAGTAGGCTATATTTTACCTGTTGGAGTATAAATTGTGAAGTTGCTGGATTTTTTCTGTTTGTTTAGTTTCTTGATAAAGAGCAATTAGATTTTGATAGGCGGAAGGATGATAAGGATTTATAGTTAAGGTTTTTAACCAGTATTCTTCAGCCTTGGTTTTTTGATTGGTGTGATAGTAGAGAAGACCAAGATTGAAGTGAGCTAGGTCGGAGATAGGATTGATCTCAAGTTCTTGGAAGAATTCTTGTTCGGCCAGTTGATATTCTTTCTTGTCTAAATAGATGAGACCAAGATTGTTGTGGGCCATTTGTTCTTGGGAATTTAATTGAAGAGCTTTTTCGAATTCAGGTTTGGCTTTGTCTGGTTGATTGTCTAAGTAGTACATGGCACCAAGATTGCGGTGAGCTAGAGGGTGGTGGGGAGAGTTGATGACAGCGTTTTGCCAGAAAGAAAGACGATTTTTAAAAACGGGAGTATGTTTAAGGTTGATAATGATAAAGAGGGAGATAATGAAGAGAAAGGAGAAAGTGAGGGGTAGTTTTATCTTTTTAATGTTTATTCCCCCCCGGTATGTTTGAGAGAAAATGAGAAAGAGGCCAATTAGAGGGAGATAGAGGCGGTGTTCAATAAAATCGGCAGTGTAGGTGAGGCTGGGTCTAATGAAAGAAGGAAGGAGGAAACTCAAGAACCAGCCTGTGCCAAAAAGAGTGAGAAAAATGTTTTTTTTACGAGCCAGTTTGGGTGAAGAAATGAGGGGAATGAGGAGAAGAAAAAAAAGAATGATGATGGAGATGATGCCATAGGTGAAGTTGGTGTCTTGAATGGTAGGAAGAACGGAAAGATTAAAGGGAAGAAAGATTTTGCCGATGAATTGAGGGAGAGCGGGGAAGTTGGTAAAAATACTTTGAGTAATGGAGGAAAGGGAGTAGTTGATGGGATTTTGGGAAAGGGCGATTTTACGGAGAAGAAACCAGGGTAAGAGAGTGATTGTCCAGCCAAGAATCAGGGTGAGGTAGTGATCTAGTTTAGGTTTAGGTTGAGTAATGAAAGTGATGTAAAAAAGGGAAAGGAGAGGAATGACAAGGGCGGATTCTTTAGTGAATAGAGCCAGAAGAAAGAAAAGGAAGTGGAAGATATAGGGATGAAGACGATTTTGTTTAGTGGAGTTAATAAGAAAGATGAATGAGAGAAGAGTGAAAATGGCTAAGAGGGAATCATTTCTACCTGGTATCCAAGCGATAGCTTGGGAGAGAGCGGGATGAGTGAGGAAGATGAGAGAAAGAAACAAGGGAAGAAGATAATTTTTGGAGGAGGAAAGTTTGGTGAGGAGGAGATAGAGGAGGGATGTGGCAGTGAGATGAATGAGAAGGTTGGAAAGATGGTAAATAAAGGGGTTAATACCTCCTATTTGGGCATCGAGAATGAAAGAGATAGTGAGCATGGGGCGATAGTAGGCGGCGCCGGCTTGGGGGGAATGAAAGACCTCGGTGATGAAGCTTTTAGGAATGAAAGAGAGATTTTTTAAGAATTGATAATTATTAAGAATGAGAACGTTGTCGTCGAGGTAAGTATAGTTAAAGAAAAAAGTCTTGACGTAAACAAGAAGACCGAGAGAGATGATGGTGAGGTAGGGATGAGAAGTGAGGAGTTTAAGAATATTTTTAATTATCTGAGGCAGTTTTTTCATGAAAATTTAAACTTAAGCGTTTCTTTTAAAGTAAGAAAACCATATTTAAGACTTCTTTTAAGGTTGATACTAGAAGCTTTAGGAAAGTAGCGGACAGGAACAGGAATGTCACCAATTTTGTAGCCTTTTTTAACGGCAGAAAGGAGCATTTGAGTGTCGAAGATAAAGTCATTGGAGAACTTTTTGAAAGGAATGTTTTTTAAAACTTTGGAGCTGTAGGCACGCATGCCGGTGTGCCATTCACCTAGATTTTGACCAGTGATTAGATTTTGAAAGAAAGTGAGGAAACGATTGGAGTAGTATTTGTAAGGTGGCATACCACCAGCAAGAGATTCGTGTCGAGATCTAATACGAGAGCCGAGCATGATATCAAAGTAGCCGTTTTTAATAAAGTCAGTAAGGTGGGGGATTAGTTTGGGATCATATTGATAGTCAGGGTGGAGCATAACGATGATGTCGGCTTTCCTCTCAAGAGCGATTTTATAGCATGATTTTTGATTGGCACCGTAACCCATGTTGAAAGAGTGTTCGTAGAGAATAAGATTGAGTTTTTTGGTAAGTTTGACGGTTTTGTCGTTACTAGCATCGTCGACGAGAATAATTTCATCGACAGAACCTTTGGGAATATCATTAATAGTTTTTTCAAGGGTTTTTTCGGCGTTGTAGGCGGGGAGGACAGCAATTATTTTAGGTTTCTTGGTCATCAAGACGATTTTAGCAGGATTTTGGGGGTGGGGAAAGGAATGGAAGAGGGTTAGGAAGAGATTATAGTGTAGATATTTATATGGTTTTAGGTTTTATAAATATAGGTTAGCGGTAAATGGTTTTTCTGTCGGCTATTCTTAGTACAGTTATTTCTTTTTTTGATTTGTTGATGGAGTAGATTACTCTAAATGAGCCGATTCGAAGTCTAAAACTATCATGATTTTGAAGTTTTTTAGAGTTGAAAGGAAAGGGATTGGTTTTCAGAGTTAATATATTGTCTACGATTTTTTTAGCTAGTGAGTCAGGGATTTTATCTAACTCTTTAGTGGCTTTTTTAGTGATTAGTATCTTCATTTAGCGGGCCAGCGTTTTTTTAAGTATGAACTGAATTTTATGGTAGGTTCCTTTTTGGCTTTGTCGGCTTCTCTGGCATCGGTGAGATCAATAACTGCTTGTTCTAGAGCTTGGTAGTAGTCGTGATTGACTAAGACTGCTTTAGGTTTAGAGCGTTGCATGATGGTGAAAGTTTTTTGAAGATCGGCGGCTTGTGAAATAAAATCAGCTGCTTTATTTCTAAAATCGGAGATGGAAATAATATTCATAGTACGTTTAATGTAACATTTGGTTGTACGTTTGTCAA
>CAZBRK010000027.1:0-3795 GCA_964494445.1 uncultured Pseudomonadales bacterium | reverse complement strand
TGCATTTGCTGGAGAGCAGGAGCATATTGTTGGTTGGCTTTGTAGGCGGCGGCTAGGTTGTAGTGAGCATTAGGCCAGTCAGACTTGAGATTTATAGCTTGTTCAAAAAGTTTAATGGCTTGAGTGTTGTCGGAGAGAGAGAGATAGACACCACCAAGGTTTAAACGAAGTTCGGGGTTGGTGGGATCTAGTTGGATAGCTTGAGAGTAGGAAGCAATGGTCCAGTCAACTGCGCCTTCAGCAAAATTAGTGAGTTGATTGTAGACGCTGGCCAGATTTTCCCAGTAGATGACGTTTTGAGGGTTGAGTTGGATGGCGTTTTTGGATTCACGGATAGATTGTTCAATTAACTGGGTGATTTGGGTTCTGTCTTCATCGGTTAGGTCTGTTTTGGCAGCAATATTATTAGCTATGGCTAGTGATGTTTGGGCAAAGTTGGTTCTGTAGGTGGAGTTGGTAGGAGAAGTGAGGTAGGCCTTTTCTAGTTCTTGGTAGGCAATAGAGGTGTCTTGATTTAGGTTAACAAAGGCCTTGTAGGTGGCTCTAGCGGCGAGGTAGTCATTGGTGGCGGGTATCCAGAAGAAGATAAGGAGGAGAAAGGAGAAGAAGGAGAGGGCTAAAGAAAGGACTGGAGTTTTTCTTGTGTTTTGATGAGAGGAAGCGACAAGGCTAAAAACTTGATCTTTAATTGAGGGACTGGACTGTATTTTAAGTTGAAGGACGACGAGGGAGAGGGAGAGGAAATTGATGGTGAGAAGAGATGTATTACTGGGAAGAAGTAGAAGAGTTAAGGAAGAAATGGCGAGGATGATGAAAGAAGCGATTAAGTAAGGAGATTTTGTCTCGGTTTTTTTAAATTGTTTTAAGGTGTTTATTTGAGCTAAAAGGAAGGAAATTGTAGCTAGAATACCAGTGGTGGTGAGAAGGGTAAGGATATAGCTGGAAGAAACGTTAAAACGAACATTCCAGTAAGGAGTAAGGTTGAGGGAGATTGGGCGAAGAACACTAAAAGCGTTGATGAAGTTACCAGGACCGACACCTAGAAGAATGGTACGGAGTGATTTGAAGATGTCAACGGTGATGGACCAGCCAGCGGTGTAGGGTAAAAGAATGAATTGGGTTATTTGATTGGGAGGAAGGTAGAAGCTGATTTGGGTGGCTAAAGCAAGGATGATAATGATAGAGGTGACGACAGAGAATGTTTTTTCCCAGACTGATTTGGTTTTGAAGATGAGGAAAATGAAGGCAGGGAGAAGAGGAATGAGAAAGGTAATGAGGGAAAGAGGGTTGCCAAGAGGTGAGAAGGTTTTGTTTTGTAGCCAAGTGATAGAGGAGAAAGAGTTAAGATCAGAGGCTTGATAGATGGAGATGAGAGAGGTTATGAGAGAACTAGCGATAAGAGCATAGAAGGTTTTTTTGATGAGTGATTTGTTTTTTTGAGAAGAGGTGGTGGTGATGAAGATGATGATTAGAGAGATGATGGGGGCGACGTGTTCGAAGAGGGCTTGGTGGGTGTTAGGGGATTGAAAGATGGAAGAGAGGAGAAATATGATGATAAGAAAAAAGAAAGGGAAGGAAGCGGGAGAAAGGGTGAGTTGAATTTGGCGACGAGTGATGGATCTAAGACAGAAGGAAATGAGGGAGATGGAAGCAAGAATGAAGAGGAGGTAGTTTTTGTTGAAGTCAAAAAAGTTTGGTGTGAGAGGAAGAAAGAAAAGGGGAATAAGGAAAGCGGTCAAAGGGAGGATGGTCCTAAGGATGAGAGTAGCTATTTTGTCGAGTGTTTTCCTCATATTATTATATTAATGATTTATGACCCAGTAGTCAAGGCTAATATTGTTGTCAAAAGGTTTGTTGGTACTAATAGTAAATGAGCCGTCTTTTCTAGAAGAGACATAGATAACTTGATTGGTCTTGGTTTGAGGAATGAGATATATGTATGAGTTGGTAGTGGCTTGAGGGTCAGTGATTTCAAGTTGGGTTTGTCCAGCGGGTAGGGTGATGGTGATGACACTGGTGTTGGATTTGTTTTCAGCTGAAGAGGTGGAGGTGTCTTGTTGTTGAGGAGAAGCAACAATTAGGTTTTGAGAGAGATTGATTAAGTCGGTTAAAGTTATGGTTTTTTCTGGAGTGGGGTTAGTTTGAGTGAGTTGTCCTTCGGGTAGAGGAGAAAGGTAATTACCGGTAGGATCTTTTTTGCTCTGGCGACCAATGAGGATTAGGGTGGTGGGAATGAGGAGAAGTAAACCTAATACAATAAGAACAGTAGGAAAGAAGCGTTTCTTACGAGGATGAATGGTATTAGTATATTCAATGAACATGGTTTTTTTGGTTAGTATATATAGATATATAGATTTTAATAAGGGACACAGGTATTAGAAGGGTTGCCGCATTCGTTGTTACACCAAGGACTATCACCGTAAAGGGGAGAACAGGTTTTGCCAGCTGGCATTTCAGTACAGTTACCAAATTTACCGTCACTACCTGAACAATAGTAATAGGTGTCGGGTTCGGGGGTGGGGGTAGGTGTATCTGTGGGGGTAGGTGTATCTGTGGGGGTAGGTGTATCTGTGGGAGTAGGAGTGTCGGAACCAGAACCGAAATAAATGGTACAGTTGGTTTCTTCATCGGTATCGCTTTCTGGTGAATGAACTGAGTAACAACTGTATTCGTTTCCTTCAGGATCACTTTCATTTTGAAGTAGGGCAAAAATGGCGAAGTTTTGAGGGCAAGAATCAGGA
Source organism: uncultured Pseudomonadales bacterium (assembly GCA_964494445.1). Lineage (GTDB taxonomy): Bacteria > Patescibacteriota > Microgenomatia > UBA1400 > MFAQ01 > CAZBRK01. The sequence continues at coordinate 1,054 of CAZBRK010000027.1, read as the reverse complement.
GAAACAATTAGTTGATAAGGGACTTTCAAAGTGGGGTCGCAAGGAACTGGGTCAAGATATGGGGAAAGGTCATCGGAACCACAGTCGTTGATCATTTCTTGAGTGGGATAACAGTAGTGGTCGTTGTTATAGTCTTCAAAGGCAATAGAGAGCCTCTCTAGGTCTTTTTTTCTGTCAGCATCATGGGCTTTATCGATTTGTTTGAAAGGACCGAAGTAGAGGAAGATAGCAAATAGAATGAGAAGAATGGCTACGGTGACAAGAAGTTCCATGGTGGTGAAGGCAAGAGATTTTTGATGAGAATTTTTTTTGTTTAATGCCATACTTTCATTTTACTCATTTATAGTCTCTAAAGGTAATGTTTGAATTAACCAGTAATTAAATTCAATGTCAGTGGAGATAGGTTGGTTGATGGCGATGGTAAATTCTGTATCTGTTTTTGATTTAACGTAGAGGACTTGGTTGTTAGTGTTTGATAAAGGGGTGAGATATACGAGAGTATTAGGGGTGATGTTGAGGTTAGGGATGACAATTTCTGTTTGATAGGCAGGAAGGATGGTGGTGCCGGCAGTGGCATTGGAGGAAGAAGAAGTGTTAATGTCACCTGAGGATGAAGCTGATGCGGCGGCAATGATGAGATTTTGAGTAGTAAGAGAGTTAAATTGGGCAGAACCAGAAGCGTTAATCGAGGCTACTTGTTGGCCTTGTTCGTCAAAGACAGCGAGAAGATTACCAAATCCTGCTGAGCTGGTAGCTGGTTTCCCCAAGGTAAGTTGCCCCGCCACAGTAGCATTTTGTGCAGTTAAGTCGTAGATGGTAGAGCGGAGGGACTCAAGGTTCTGGGCCATGATAGAACCGGTAACCCAGAGATCTCCGTTAACCGTCACCTTTCCATCAGGAGAAAGAGTCATTAGTCCAGCTAGTAAGTTAATAGGTGCATTAGCAAGTGGCTGGAGATATAGAGTGTCGTCTAGGTTAGAAGAGATAGAGGAGGCAATCAGAGTATTACTAACAAGAAGATCATTAAGAATAAGAGACCCATCAATTCCTAAAG
>CAZBRK010000026.1:0-7556 GCA_964494445.1 uncultured Pseudomonadales bacterium | reverse complement strand
TAGTCAGGATTTTTAATTCCCCTGTTTTCTCGTACCATAGCTTTAATCGTCAATCTATTTTTTTCGTCTAAACAGTAGTCTATCCCTTTCTCTATTTCATCTGCACTTAGATTTCTGTCAGCTGCTTTGTCTTTGTATTCTGAGAAAAGATAAACGCCGACTTGTTCCAAAACATTGTCTGCTACCTCCTGATCAGGGGAGTAAAGCTCTCGAGACAACTCCAGCATATCTGCATGTTGATAGCGAGTATTGGCGACCTTAGGATATTGTTTGTTGCTAAGGAACATAAAAAGGATTGTCGCCTTGCCTTCCTCTTTATTAATAAAGTCAATCCAATGATCCCTGTCTATTATCTTTACCTTAAAAATCTCTTGACGATTCTTTTTTAATTTACTCTTTTTAGTCTGAATCAAATCAATTAATTTTGAAACAGAGTTAGGTGCTGTCTCAGGTATTTTTTTTATTTCTGGAGAGATTAATGGTTTTGGTTTGTACTGGAGTAAAGTGTTTTTAGGTTTTTCCGGTGCTTCAAAACCAGGCATTTCTATTTGTTTAGATTCTTCTTTTGGCATAAATTAATTTGTTTTTGGATAACCAAATGGAACTAGATATATGATATCTTCTTTTGAAGGTAAATTCAAAAATTCCCTGATAAGATCATCTTGTTCCGTATCAGAGGTGTTAACTCCTAAAGAAAGACTCTCGGCTTGAAGATATATGTTTTGACCAACATGACCAGCTTCCAAGTACATCTTGGAGTCAAAAGTTTGTCCATCAAAACGTTCAGCAATCTTGGTATTGTCACCAGTAATGATAATGACGGCGGGTGCAGTGAGAATTGAGTTTTGAGAAACAGCCAAAGCAAGAGGTTCTATAAACTCACCCTTTTCTAGGGGTATGAGCTGATGAGCTGGTTGAAGATCGCCGGGGTAGTAACGATAGAGTCCATCTTCTAGATCCTCAACATTCTCTACCAAAAGAAAAAGAGTTAGAGGGTAAGAGGAACGAGGAGAAGTGGTAGTCCGACCACCCCACTGAGTGGTAATACCTTGTCCAGCCCAAAGCATCTGAGAAACTTGTTTGAGAGTTAAAGTTTTGTTCTCAAACTCATAATAGGCCTGATTGTTCTGAAGAGCGGCCTCAACCGAAAAACGACCAGAGAGAGAAGGGTGAGGTAGATCGATGGCTTCAGCTGATTTAAGTATTTCAGAAGCAACGTTGTCAGGATTGAACTTATTTGATTGACGTTGGGAAAGAAAAAAGATTAAGAATAGGAGGAGAACGGAGACAGTGGTAATAAGGGGAATAAAATACGGAGGAAGTTTAAATTTTTTTTTCTTGGTAACTTCGGGCATTAATTAAATAAAGAGTTTGACAGTAGCTTTATCTTTCTCTGCTTGAAACCAGGTGTTAAAAGCGTTCTGTAACTCTTGTTGATAAAGCATGTCTCTGATACCGACTTCTGCTTCTGCAAAAGCTTGCTCAGCAAAGAGGGAATCATTCTCATCATAGTAAGATTTAACCTGCTCATCAGTTACCACAACTTGAACAACAGCTTCAGCTAACTTTTCCTGAGTTAAGGTAACAGAAATTCTTTCTTTTAGATCTTCATCTGTAAGTTGGTATTGTTCCAAGGCCTGTTGAAAAGCTTCTTCACCACCCAAACTAACAATTAATTCGTCTATCTCAACTTTAATATCTTCATCGGTGATCTCGATATCATTTTCTTTAGCCAAGTCTTTAAGAATGGCTTTGTTAACTAACTCGTCTAAGGTTTGAGCACCATAAGTGCTAACTAAGGAACGGTTAAGACTCCAACGGGAAACAACTTGACGGTTGACGGTAGCAGCAACAAACTGACCTCTAAACTTTTTAGCCATTAAAAATACGACTATACCAGCTAAAACAACAATACCAATCTTCTTGGCAAAAGCAATATTCTTTTTGTCCATTTTGAAGGGAAGTTTTTTGATAATTTGTTTCTTGGTTGTTTCTTTCTTAGCCATAATGGTTTAATGATATCACAATTTAAAAAAAAACCAAGAGTGGCTAAAGAGAAAGTCCTTGAGAAATAAGCTCGTCAATAATTTCTTGCCAGGTAAAATATTTTACCCCTGTAACTTGAGCACTTTTTTCAGTTTTTAAACCACCAAAAAGAGGGTAACGATAAGGGTTATCTAGAGTTTTTAAGTAATCTTCTAAGGATGATTGTTTAATGGTAGAAAAGTCTTGTCCTAATTTTTCCAAAACATGTTTAAAAAAATCAAAAGGATTGGTGGAATTAGAAGAAGAAGCATGGAATATTCCAGATAGATTTTTATCAACAATAGCTGAGACAACAGAAGCAAGATGGTCGATGTAGGTTAAGGTGATTACTTGGTCGGAAAATAAAGGAGAAAGGTTACCTTGAGAGTACTTGTTTAAGATACTGCGAAGATAGTCAGCTTTTTCTCCAAACTTAAGACGGACTGGGTAAATGATACGTAAAACGGAGTGTCCAGCATCAAAAGCAAGTTTCTCGCCCCTGTTCTTAGTCCAACCATACCAAGTCAATTTCTTACTATCTGAAGGTAAAGGATGATCTTCGGAGTATGGACCAGGATCCTGTTTATCACCAGAAAAAACCATGTCGGTAGAGACTTGAATAAGACGAGTCTTTTTAGGTAAGGACTCCATCAACAACTTAACTCCATCAACATTTAAACGCCAACAAAGACCAGACTTATCCCCTGTTTGTTCTTCAGCAGCATTAACATCGGTGAAAGCGGCCAGATTTAAAACTACATCCGGCTGATTATTTTTAAGATAAGAGGAAATAGAGTCTTTGTCTAGTAAGTTAAGTTCTTCTTCATCTGGGGTTATTAATTCGTACTTATCAGCTAGGAGCTCCACTAAACGAGATCCAACTAAACCTGAAGAGCCAGTAAGTAGAAGTTTTTTCATTTATTTATTCTCAAATTTTTGAGGAAACATTTCTCTTAATGTAGGATTGCCCTTGTCTCTGTCAGAAATAATTGGGTCTTTGATAGGCCAGTCAATGTTTAAGTCAGGATCATCCCAGGTAATAGCTTTGGTGTCTGCTCCTTGGTTGTAATACACGTCAACCATATAGACGTAGTGAACTGGTTTGTCTCCTATGACACAGATGGAGTTGCCTAACCCTTTGGGAATAAAAAGACATTTAGAGTCTTCTTCTTTAAAGGTAAAGGTCTCTACTTTCCTAAAAGTTTTACTGTCAGGACGAAGATCGGCAATGGCGGCAAACATCTCTCCAGTAACGGGATAGATCAATTTATTCATGTCTTCGGCATGAAGGGCTCTGATGACTCCTTTTTTGGACATAGAGTGGCTCATACGGACAGGATTGAAGTCAATACCTGCATACTCCTTGATGTCTTTTTGGTAATATACCTCTCTAAAAAAACCCCTGTCGTCGAGGAAAATTGGTCTCTCAAATAATAATAATCCCTCGATGGAGGTCTTGTGAGTAAAGATTTTTGGTTTGTTGTCTGTCATTTTTGGCCTGTTTTTTCGTATAATTTCTCGGCTTCTTGTTTCAGATTCTTCCACCAAGACTGGTTGTCACGATACCACTCAAATGTTCGTTTGAGGTGTGTGTCAATGTTTGCTTTGGGTTCCCAACCAAGTTTAGCTTTTGTCTGGCTCCAGTCAACAGCATAACGACGATCATGACCGGCACGATCCTTAACAAACTTAAGATACTTATCTTCATCTTTTTTACCAGCAGCTTTTATAAGTTTTTTGGCTAGTTCAAGATTGTTAACATCTTCTGTCAAACCACCAACGAGATAGGTCTCCCCTACTTTACCCTTGAGAATAGCGGCTTCGATAGCAGAACAGTGATCTCCAACAAAAAGCCAGTCACGGACATACTTGCCGTCACCATAGATTGGGATGGGTTCGTCGTGAATAAGATTGGTGATAGCCCGAGGAAGGAATTTTTCTGGATCTTGATAAGGACCGTAGTTATTAGAGCAGTTGGTGATAGTAACAGGCAAACCATAGGTATGAAAATATGCCCGAACTAGATGATCTGAGGAAGCTTTGGAAGCGGAGTAGGGACTACGAGGATCATAGTTGGTATTAATATTAAACTTTTCCTTTCCATCTAAAGATAGCTCTCCAAAAACCTCGTCAGTAGAGACGTGATGAAACTTCTTAACTTTGTGTTTAAGAGCAGCGTCTAAAAGAACCTGGGTACCAATGATGTTGGTGGTAATAAAAACCTGTGGCCCGGTAATAGAACGGTCAACGTGACTCTCAGCAGCAAAGTGAACTACATAATCAATACCAGACATAAGCTCATCAACTAGTTTGTGATCACAAATATCTCCCTTAACGAACTTGTAGTTAGATTTATCAGCAAAATCTTTGGTAGAAGAAAGATGTCCTGCGTAGGTAAGTTTGTCTAAGTTAACAATCTCGTCTTTTGGATTTTGTTCAAACCAGTAACGAATAAAGTTGGAGCCAATAAATCCAGCACCGCCAGTAACTAAAAGTTTCATATTTATTTTTAAATATTAATTTTACTCAGTTCACTAACCACCATTTCTATTGAACGATGATTGCCAGTATCGCTTTGAATAATCTCTGCATCGGGACCAATGATACTGTTGTCGATTGTCTTGGCCACGTCTTTAATGATGACACCTTCCATCAGAACTGAGGCAGAGATACGACTATTCTCAATACGACAGTTGTTATAGACAGAAGTGAAGGCACCAATATGACTATCTTTAATAGTAACGTTGTCACCAATACTGACAGGACCACGGATAACGGTGTTCTTGATGTCACATTTCTTACCAATACTAACTCTGCCATGGATCTCAACAGATTTGTCTAGTTTAGTATCCGATTCTTCTTTGACATTGTGATCTAGCAGGTACTGATTGGCTTCTAGCCAGTCATCTAACTTGCCCGGGTCAAGCCACTTGCCTTTAATATCTACGACGTCAACACGGTAACCATTGTCATTAAGCCACTGGAATGCTGAGGTTATTTCCAGTTCTCCCCTAGCAGAAGGTTTGATCTGACCCTTACCAGTGAAACACTTGAATATGTTGTGATCAAAAAAGTAAAGACCGGGAATTGCCCAGTCATGAGGTGGATTCTTGGGTTTTTCTAGGTACTCAACCAAACGACCTTTTTTGTCGAAGATAGGTACACCCAGACGAGAGTTCTCAGGATGGCGGAGTTTACCAACCATGCCGTTAGGTTTTTCCTTAACAAAGTGATCAACTAGGTCCTGAATTCCCTCACTAAAAATATTGTCACCTAAGTGCATGATGAATGGATCACCAGCAAAAAACTCTTCACAGACCTGAAAGATGTTGGCTAGACCTTTGGGCTCAGCTTGAAGAACATAGGAGATATTAACTCCCCACTGTGAACCATCACCGAGGAAGTTCTTGATCTGATCTAAACCACCAGTGTTGTAGGTAATGGCAATATCCTTGACTCCGGCATTAGCTACAGTCTCGATGGGATAGAGAATTAAAGGTTTGTTGGCAACGGGAATCAGATGTTTATTAGCAGAAAAAGTGAGTGGTTGCATGCGAGTACCACGACCTCCAGAAGGAATAACGGCTTTTAGTTTCATATGTACATGTTAATTAACATGTTAATTATATAAGCAATGTAAAGTTTTTACCTTGTTTATTAAATTAAACTAATGATCATGATCGCACCAAAAAGGGAAATTAGCAAATATTCAATAACAACTTCTTTTTCTAAAGTGCCTTGACGACGATGGTGCCAAATTCCCCAGATAAAATGAATACCAGCTAAGGCAAATCCAATGATTTGAAATATTTGATGATTACGACCAAAAAAGATACTTAAGGACAGTATGAATACGGTCAAAATTAAGAAGACTAAGTAGTCAATAAATGATTGTTTTTTTCTTTTTGCTCTCATAGGATTAAGCCTTGTTTGAAAATAATAAGCATGATGGTGATGGCAATTAAGTAGGTAAGATGGGCCCAAGAGTTACCAGAAATACGGACGATTCGCTTACGCCAGACATAGAACCAATCAAAGGCGAGGGTGATAATTAAAAGGACTATAAAGGTCAAAGAAATTGTACGAGAAAGATCGAGGGGTGAGAGTCCAATAAATGATTTCCCTTTTTGATCGCTAGCATGAGCTTCCCCAACAATTTGACCCTGCTGAGAAGACAGAATCGAAGTTGTTTCTGGAGTACCGAATAGTTGAACGACTATTGTTGTCTCTACCCCTCCAATATCTCCGTCAACTACAGCCACTCCTATTTCACTAAAATCATCCTCAATAATATTCTTACGATGAGAAGGTGAGTTTATCCAAGCATCAACTACACTTTGAGGATTAGTGAAGTCACGAGCTAAGTTCTCACCAGCGTGAGAGTAGCTGTAACCAGACTGGGCAATGAAGTACCAAGGCTCTGTACCATCAGGAGAGATGTGGGCCCAGTAATTATCAGCAAACATGTCTTGAGCTTTAGATAAAGCTGCCTGAGTAAGATCGTCATTCAAAACCAAAGGTTCTCTTCCATTTTGAAGACGATATTCATTGGTGTACTCGATTATTTTGTCTGGATTAATGTATGAGGCGTAACCAAGAACTCCTGGTTGAAAAGAAGTAAAGACATTAATGGCCGACTGGACCATGATGTATATACCCAGTAAAACCAAGAGAGAACTTTGTTGTAAAAGGCTCGCTTTTTGATTATTGTGAGAATGGGGCGTGAATAGCTTGCGAATGACAGAGGGCATAACTGCTGTTCATTATGCCACTATTTACGGCGGAAAAGCAAAATCATTAGGATCAAAGAGATTAAAAGTCCTCCACCGAATAAGTAGAAGGGAGAAGTAGAAGTGAAGGCACCGAGAATCTTTGGAGTAGGAGTGGTAATGACGGGAATAGATTTTTCTTTTTCTGGATCGGTCTCTTCTCCAAGGACTTCTCCCTCGTCAGATGGAGTGGATCCTGTGGGGGTGTAGTAGTAAGTGGAAGTACCAAGGACGGAAGGTGTAGAGGCAAGCAGAGGAGAGGCAGCAGCAGCACCTCCTGAGGGCGGAGAACCTGGCCCAGGTATAGAGAAGGTACGGTTACTCATTTCCCCACTAACAGCGGCTGGTGAACCCGCAGAGATGAAGCGATAGTAGTAAGTGGTCTGATTATTGAGACTGGTTAAAGTAGTCTGATGATTAAGAGTTTTGGCTAGATCGAAAGGGGCAGTGGAAAAAGCATAACCATAGTTAAGATGTCCGAGATTGGGAAGGGAATGTTGGACTGTGTCATAGACCACCCTAGCATTGGTAGGTCTATCAGTAGACCAAGAGACATGTATTTCACCGAATTGAGGAGTAGAACCCGTCTCACCGCTAATAACGGCGGCGACACCAACCTTAATTGGAGTAGAAGAAGCAAAGTTACCCGCTACATCATAGGCTTTAGCCATCAATTCGTAGTCCCCCAGAGGATATCCGGTAGTGTTCCATTCATAGGTGTAGGAAGAATATAAAATACTGAGCAGTGACCAAGTTCCACCA
>CAZBRK010000025.1:3474-7616 GCA_964494445.1 uncultured Pseudomonadales bacterium | reverse complement strand
AGAAGTATATGGGTAGGGGAATGAGCTTTTTGGACTTGATTCAGGAAGGTAATAAGGGTTTGATTAGGGCAGTAGAGAAGTATGACTGGACAAAAGGATTTAAGTTTTCAACCTATGCTACTTGGTGGATTAGACAGGCGATTACTAGGGCGATTGCTGATCAGGCAAGAACGATTAGAATTCCAGTTCATATGGTAGAGAGAATTAATAAGTTGATTAGAACCCAGAGAAGGTTGATGCAGGAGTTGGGTAGAGAACCTACTGATGAAGAGGTGGGTAAGGAACTAGAGATTGAGCCAGAGAGAGTAAGAGAGATTTTGAAGATCGCTCAGAAGACAACTTCTTTAGAAACTCCGATTGGCGATGAGGAAGATAGTTTGTTAGGTGATTTTATTCCTGATGATAGAACGGCGTCTCCTTACGAGATGACTAGTAAACAGTTGATGCATGAGAATTTAGAAGAAGCTTTGTCTGGATTAACAGAAAGAGAAAGCAAGGTGTTACAGATGCGTTTTGGTTTGAATGGGACTAAACCTTTGACTTTGGAAGAAGTGGGAAAGAACTTTGGAGTAACTAGGGAGAGAATAAGACAGATTGAGAGTAAAGCGTTGAGAAAACTTAGACATCCAAGTAGAAAGAAAAAGTTGCAAGACTTTTTAGACTAAGATACGATGGAAGTATGATCATAAGACTAATTTTGAATGCGATTGCTTTTTATATAGTGGCATATTTGGTGCCGGGAATTGAGTTGGTAGGGGTAGAGGCTTTAGCCGTGGTGGCAGTGGTGTGGGGAGTGTTGTCGATATTAGTAAAGCCGGTATTGGTATTACTGACGTTGCCAATCAATTTTTTAAGCTTAGGTTTGTTTTCGTTTGTGATTAATGCGGGCTTGTTGTTGTTAACGGCACGTTTAGTGTCAGGTTTTTCAATAGAGGGATGGTGGAAGGCTTTGGTGGGAGCGGTGGTTTTAGCCTTGGTTAATATGGTTTTGAATAGGGTTAAGTGAGGGTTTATTGGAGAAAAAAAGGAAGAAGAGAAAGTAAGGTAAAAAAAGGATATCTTTTCGGGTTGAGTTCGGGTATAGTTAAGGTATGGGTTATGCAGGAAAACTTAGGTTAAAAGAGGAAGCTATTAAATTGCGTAAGAAGGGTTTTTCTTATAGTGAAATAAAAAAAGAAATGGATGTTTCCAAAAGTACATTAAGTCTTTGGTGTAGAGATGTGGCCATATCGGAAGATCAGGCCTTGAGACTGTATAAAAGAAAATTGAAAGGGGCTGAGCGAGGACGAATAATTGGAGCGAAAAAACAACAAAAGATGAGAATTGAGAAAACGAAACAACTTGTTAATCAAGGAATAGGTGAGGTAGAAAACATGACAAAAAGAGAAAGGTTTTATGCTGGAATTGGATTATATTTAGGAGATGGCGCAAAAGGTGATAAATGTGTGGATTTTTCAAATACTAATCCCGAGATTATTCGTTTCATGATGCGATGGTTTCGTGATTTTTGCAATATCTCTGAAAGTAGATTTAGAGGGGCGATATGGATTCATGATGATTTAGATGTGGGGACGGCTAAGAAATTTTGGTCTAAGTTGACAGGTATCCCGGAGAACCAGTTTAGTAAAACATATATTGCTAAGTTGAAAAAGAACTCAAATAAGATAAGAAAAAAACACCACAAATATGGTGTTTTTAAAATAAGAATATGTAGTGTGAACCTACAAAGGAAAATCAGAGGATGGATGGCTGGAATTCTTGGAGCTGAAGAAGTAAAATAGTGGAGCTTCTGGAACTTGTTTTAGAAGTTGTACGTTTATATTCCCCGGTAGCTCAGTTGGTAGAGCGCGCGACTGTCGATTGGCAGCTTCCATTGGAAACCTTGGAATGATAATTGGGTGAACTGCGGGAAGCCTAAGTGGTAATAGCCATATGGGAATCCGCAGCCAAGTCCGTCTTAGACGGAAAGGTTCAGAGACTAGGTGATTTACACCCTAGAGCGCCCGACACCTAAATCTAAAAAAGATATGGTGATGAGATAGTCCACGCCATTTGGAAACAAGTGGGTTAAGTGTAATCGCTAGGTCACTGGTTCGAGTCCAGTCCGGGGAGCAAGTCTAAAAAAATGTATATTTATTCTTCGTTTTTATTATTTAGTCTAAATGGGGTAATAAATCAATTTTAAAATAGTCGATGAGAGAAATTCCCTTGGAATCTATTTGTAAATTTATTTGCCAATGCTCTAATCCTTTTGAAATAGCTTCTTTTACTGCTTTTTTTACATGATTACTATTTTTCTCGTTGTTTTTAGGAGGAGTAAAGGGTTTAGCGTTATATAAATTACATAAAAGAACTATAGCCTTTTGTCCTTTGGGGATTTGCGAGGAAATTTCCGTGTAATGTCTTATTAGTCGATCAAAAGAGTCAAAAGTATTACGAGTAGTTTTTGATCCAAAAGGAATATTATTTAAAAGAGTTTTTACCTCTAGATAACAGTTGTCATTAATAAAAAAATCTATTTTTGATTTATTAAGAAAAACTTCTCTTTTTAGATCGTTTACCTCAATCATTTTTTGAAGCTGATTCTCTTTAAGAAAGAAGTTAATATAAGTGTTCGCTTTAGTTTGGTTTATTCCAATGATTAGATCCTTTGAGGGTTCTGGATAAAATGCTTCAACAGTATAGTTGGTTTTTCTGGTACTGGAATTAGACTTAGATAGAAGGCAGGGTATGTTATGAAAATCCATTTTTCCTATTCTGCCAGTTGATGGACAATGGCATTTTTCCACTTTACCGTTAATCTCTACCATCATTATAAAACGATTAGAGCGGGATTTAATAAGTCCCTTAACTAGTTTTTTAGAAAATAGATATTTTGACATTTAGGAATCCTAATTTTCAATCAAATTTTGAGAAGGTAATATTAGATGACCTTTCCAGATAGGCATTATAGCGGTTTGTGTAAGCTGATGGGAGGGGAGTATAGACCTATAGTTTGACATTTGATTCTTTTTTTGGTATGATTTCCTTGTTCTAGAAAAGTATATTTTAGGTTGTTTTAACTTAATTTTTTGCTTTTATTCTATTAATTGTACATATGACATTCTAAGGGAGAATATATGAGTACCGGTTTTTGTCCTATCTGTGATGAAAAGACGGTGGGGAAACCTGTTAGGAGAGTTCATTTTTGTGAAAAGCATCGAGAAATTGCAATTATGATTCGTGACAGTGAAGATCTTAAAAAAATTGAGAAAAAGGGAAAGAGACATTTTTGGGATTTTGATTTTTCGAACCTTGTTTTTCATTACATCAATGATGATCATAGCCTTTTGAGGTACCGAGTAAAGTATTTTAAAAACTAAAAGGAGAAAATAATGAAAGGAATATCTTTGTTTGATATTGTTACCTTTTTAGTCGTTGCCTTTCTTATATTTATAGAGATTTGGCTTCAGGTTAAAAGTAATAAGCTTTACGAGGAATACGAAGAAATTTGGAATAATGTTGAGGTTGATGAAGTGAATAGGGTTCAAAAACTTTCTTCTCTTGTTGTTGAATATAGTGTTTTAATTAACAACAATTCCATACCTAAATGGGTTTTTATTCCATTTCTTGGGTTTTTGGCATATGGTGCCAGTCACCTTTTCTTACCTTAATTTTCTATTTAAATATTCTGTGTTTATAAGCCAGGTTCAAAAATGAACCTGGCTGTTTTTTATGCCTAAAACCTAAAAATTGTTCGTGTAAGTTGGTGGAAGGGGAACAGTTGTGACATTAGTTTATAAGTTAGACTTTTTATATTTTTGTTTTTTAAGGTTTTTTTGTTTTTGTTAAAAATAAGATATAATACAGGATAGATAATTAATAATATTGAGACGTTAATTTTTTTGAGGTTTTTTTGTTTTTTTAATATCGTCAAGCTTTTTTAAGATAATCTTTACTCGCAGAGAAACACTCTGTTTTTTACGTAAAACCGTTTTTGTTCAAATTATGACTAAGTTTACTTCTTTCGATGTCCTTATTGTCTATAACGGTAAATTAGCCTTTAGCGCTACTAATAAGTTAGTTAAAGCTCCTTTCCGAGCTGGTTCTTCAAACGAAAAATATAATGATGTTTATGCCTATTTTTTAAAAAAGTGTCACCA
>CAZBRK010000025.1:0-3374 GCA_964494445.1 uncultured Pseudomonadales bacterium | reverse complement strand
AAAGATAGATTTGGTGCTGGTGGACGTCGTGTTTATAAATTTAATCTTAATAATCCTCAAGATATAGAAAGTCTTTTTTCTAGAAATACCCACGCTTCATATATTATCCAGCCTTTTACTAAATTTGATCAAGGTTTTACTTACAGTAATCGTTCCGCTCCTACTGATATCCGTCTAATTTATCTTAATAATAAGATTGTCCAGTCATATATTCGTGTTGCTAAACCTGGTGAATTTCGTTGCAATGAACACAAGGGTGGTCTTTTAACCTATCTGCCTTTAAATGAAATTCCTTCAGGTCTAATTGTGAAATCAAATCAAATTGCTAAGATTTTAAATAAAGGATTATCCCTTTTTGCTCTTGATTTTCTTATTAGTAATACTGGTCATAGCTACTTTTTAGAAGGTAATACCGGTCCGGGCTTAGATTGGGATACTTCTCGTCAGAAAAATGAAATTGAAGCCAAGAAACTAATTAGTCTTATTGCTCAAAATTTAAATGCCCGAGTCGGAAAGAAATTGGTTAGTTAGTAAGGATCATTCATTTCAAGCTATATATGGTTCAAGTAAGTTGATGAGTATGAGAACTTGATATAATTTGTATATGGAAAAATCAGATGCTGCTAAAGAAATTATTGAGACGATTCAGATAAGAGAAGGGGATGTGGATAGGGTGATTCCTGTTGATGAAGAAGGAAAGCCTATTGTTAAATTCCCTCCTGAACATGAGGAGTATGGACCGTTGGGAGAAAAGAAAACTTCAGATATTCAGGAGGCAGGAAGGGTGATAGATAAAAAAGTATAAAAGTTTTTTAATTTTTTGGTTTGATGCTAGGATGGTGTGAGGCTGTTGAAAACCTTTAATTTAGAGACTTTAATCTTCAGAAGAAGGAGTGTTTTTTTGCTATTTAGGCTGAATAAAGATATAATGCCCTATACAAAGTTAATATTTGTGGCGAGTTCTTATGAATAATTTCGGGTTTGATAATAGATCAGGTGATAATAGAGGTTCTTATAGAAGAAATTCTGGAGGTAGAGATGGTGGCAGACCTCAGCTGCATGATGCAGTATGTGATGAGTGTGGTAAAGATTGTAAAGTGCCTTTTGTTCCAAGTGGTAATAAGCCAATATTTTGCAGTGAGTGTTTTGAGAAAAAAGGTGGAGGAAGAAATAATCGATCTGACAATAGAGGTTCTTACAACAAACCACGTTTTAATGATAGAGATTCCGGAAGACCTTCACGAGGAGGGACAAGTACTCCTGATTTCTCACAGTTAACAAGAAATGTTGAAACTTTGAATAAGAAGCTAGATACCATTATTTCTTTATTGGGTTCTGATAAAAAGAATAAAGTAGAGAAAGTTAAGGTTAAGAAAGAAAAGAAAGTAAAGAAAGTAGAAACTAAAAAAGTAAAGGATTCTAAGCCTAAAACAAAAGCTAAGGCAAAGAAAACCGTTAAGAAAGTTTCTCCTAAATTAGAGTAAATATTTTTAAGTTGAGCGTGTTTGGGAGATTATTTTAAACTTCCTTCTAAAACGTGGATTTCTGGAGTGTTGTCGAGGCCGTTTTTAAGGGTTTCTTCTGTGATTACAACTTGAGTGTGGTTGGGGTAGTTAGTTTCTTCTGAGTATTCTAGTGTGTATTTACCGTTGATGGGGGTTAGTTTTCCAGTAGAGAAGAAGTTTAGAGGTTGAGATTGCACGAGCCAGCCTTCGTAGAATTTGTCTGCTGGTAGGGTAGGTAGAGTTGCTTTTACTTTATGGGTGAAAGTTTTGTTGTCCCATGAGATGGTGGCCGTTCCTGATCCAGAGTAGTTGTTTACTGCTTCTAGTGAAGTTGATTTAGTGTCTGTGTTTGTTGGTGAGGGGATTGATAGTTCTGTTTTTGTTTCTTTTACCGGTTTGTTTGTTGGTTTTTTGATGTAATTTAGGGTTATTAAAACTAGGACTATTGGGATGAGGATAATGAGAAACTTCTTCATGATGAGAGTATATCAAAAGTTTTTTTATACAAGACAATAGAGAAGGATATAGGCTTATAGTTGGACAATGAATGTAGGGTGTGTTAAGATTCCCTCTGTTAGCTTTAAAGATTGATCAGTATTGATTACTGATTTGAGTCGATTTATTTGGTTTAGGTATTAATATCTTCCCCCTTTTTTGAATCGCCCTCTTTTTTAAAGGCGATTAGTTTAGTAATATGAGTAATTTTCAACGTGGTCGTTCTTATGCCTCTAGTGGTCGTAGAAACGGATCTAGTAATAATCAGTATAGAGGTGGAGGAAATAGAGGTGGAGGCCGAGGTAGATATAGAAACCCGGGTGAGTCTTTGAATCCATTAATCTTTGTTAAGAAAGCTAGTGGTGTGGTTGAAGAGGCATATGTGCCGATAAATAGTTTTGCTGATTTTGATTTAGATGAAAAAGTAAAAAATAATGTTTCAGCGCATGGCTTTGAGAACCCAACAGTTATTCAGGATAAGTCTATACCAGCGATATTGGAAGGTAGGGATTTGGTGGGTATTGCAAATACTGGAACTGGAAAAACAGCAGCCTTTTTATTGCCTTTGATTACAAAAGTAGTTAGAGATAGAAGTCAAAATATTTTGATTGTAACTCCTACTCGTGAGTTGGCAGCTCAGATTCAAGATGAGTTTAGGTTGTTTAGTGCAGGATTAAATATGTTTTCAGTACTGTGTATTGGTGGAGCATCTTTGAATAATCAGGCTCGAGGATTATCAAGAAGACCTAACTTTGTGGTGGGAACACCAGGAAGAATTAAGGACTTAGAAAATCGAAGAATATTAAATTTGAGACAGTTTGAGAATGTGGTTTTGGACGAGGTTGATCGCATGTTGGACATGGGATTCGTCAACGATATTCGACATATTGTTTCATTTTTACCCAGAGAACGTCAGTCTTTGTTTTTTTCAGCAACTTTGCCAGAGAAAACTAAAGCAGTGATGCAAGGTTTTTTACATAATCCAGTACTGGTGTCAGTAAAGAGTGGGGCTACTTGTGACAATGTTGATCAAGATATTGTTCGAGTTCAGGGTAAAGACAAGACTGAGATTCTTCATCAACTATTGATTCAGGAAGGGTTTGATAAGGTTTTAATTTTTGGTCGAACCAAATGGGGAGTGAATAAGCTGGAAGAAAATCTGTGTAGAAGAGGATTTAAAGCAGTGTCTATTCATGGTAATAAAAGCCAGGGACAAAGAATGAGAGCCTTAAAAATGATGAAGAACAATGAAGTACAGATCATGGTGGCTACCGATGTGGCTTCAAGGGGGATTGATGTGGAAGACATAACTCATGTGATTAATTATGATGTGCCAGAGAGCTATGATGATTATGTGCACAGAATTGGTCGTAC
>CAZBRK010000024.1:2660-7630 GCA_964494445.1 uncultured Pseudomonadales bacterium | reverse complement strand
CTTATCAAACCTGCCTCTCACAAGGGATATCTCCAGATAAACTTATCATCTCCGGTTGGTTTGTCCGAAATCAATTTGAACAAAAATACAACCAAAAAAAAGTCCGCCAACAACTAAAACTTGACCCCAATACCTTAACCCTTCTTATAGTGACCGGTAGTGAAGGAACTAACATGGTTCTTAAAAACTTCCCCGCCTTTATTAACAGCAAAAAATCAGTCCAAATCATTTTTGCCTGCGGTAAAAACAAAGGTCTTTACTCCACCATTAAAACTCTATCAAAAGCTACAAAAAACGCCAATCCTAAAAACAAAGCCACCATCATCCCCCTAGCTTTCACTAAAGACATCCATCTCCATATCCAAGCTGCTGATTTAGTCATTGGTAAAGCTGGACCCAATCTTCTTTTTGAGTCTATTGCCACCCACACTCCCTTCTTAGCCACCACCCATGTTTCTGGACAAGAAGACGGTAATCTAGAAATTATCAGAGAATACAAACTCGGCTATGTTGAAGAAAACTTCAGTCGTTCCATAAAACTCATCAAAAAAATCATCAACCAACCCAAGATTCTCCAACAATTCCAACCATCACTTAAAAAAATGGCCTCTCATAACCAAAACTCCAAGAAAATTCTTCTCCAAACCATCGACAATCTTCTAAAAACCTCCTCTTAAATTATTCAACCAAAACTCCAGCCCCACAAACATAAAATAGAACCCTAATAAAATCAACCCTTCCCATCGAGTCAACTTCCTTTTACTGTTAGTAAACACCCAAAAAAGTCCAAAGATCAAGACAAACATAAAACTAGCCAAGTCATAACGTGACGTTCCACCCACATTCACTGGAGAGATCATTACCGTCACTCCAATAATCAAAGTTGCATTGGCCACTACACTTCCCAGTAAATCTCCAAAAACCAAAGCAATCTCTCTTTTCTTTATCGCCCCAATTTCCAATACCAACTCCGGCAAGCTCGTCCCCACCGACACAATCAATAATCCTATCAAAAAGGATGGTAATCCTAAGTTACTCGCCAATCCAGAAGCCATCCTTACCAACAAATCTGCCGCCAACACCAAACCCAATACTCCTCCAAACAGCTTAAGCAACCACACGTCGGTATGATTCTTGTGCAACTTCTTTATTTTTTTTAAAATTCCGTAATGCTTTCTACTACCTTTTTCCGCTAAACTTTTATGCTTACCTGCAATCACCACCTCACTTACATACACTCCATAAGCTCCCAAAAGCAATAAACCATCAAGTCGTGTCAAGTTTCCATCCATCACCAATAAAATAGGTAAACACCCAGCCAAAAACGCTGCCACAAACTCCTTCTTCATGTAATCACCTATTACCGGCACAGATCCCGACACCAATGCCGCCCCACCTATCACCAAAGAAAGGTTAGCAATATTACTTCCCAACACATTACCCAAAGACAACTCAGGCTGCCCTTCTAGGGCAGATAAAACACCCACAAACAGCTCTGGTAAGCTCGTCGATAGTGCCACCAACATCGCCGCCACCACCATCTTTCTCATCCTCATCTTAACCACCAATACTTGAAAAGCACTCAGAGTAAACTCTGTTGCTTTCATTAACACAAAACTTGCTAGTAAAATCCCTCCCAACTGTAACCACATAGACATAAAGCTATTTAATCACACTTCATCTTTTTCTTCGCTTCAGATAAATCCACTTCACCACCTCAATCATTCCCACCAACACCAATCCCAATCCAAACACCATCAACCACTCCCACAAATCAAGCCCTACCGTCTTAAACACTTTCTGTAAAAAGGGTACATAAACCACCAACACCTGCATTATCAAACCACCCACCACACCCCAAATCAACCAAGGATTCTTAAACAAATTGTCTTCATATATCATCTTTCCCAAACTTCTCAAAGAAAACACATACAATAATGAATCTACACCAATCATTGTAAATACCAAAGTTCTCGCTTCTTCTATTGATCTTCCCAACACAAAATAATAATAATAAAAAGCTACTCCAACCATTAAAGCTGCCAACGTCGACACAATCCCTATCAACACCATCATCTCCTCATCTAAAATTTTCGTCTTCTTATTAATTGGTTTTCTACTCAACAATCCTTTCTCTTTAGGTTCTACCGTCAAAGCCAAATAAGGTAAACCATCACTCATTAAATTCACCCATAAAATCTGTACCGCCAAGATAGGTAACGGCCACCCTAAAACAATTGACCCAAGTACCAACATTACTTCCGCAAACGCATCAGACAATAAATATAACAACACCTTCTTCAGGTTATCAAACACACCCCTACCCTCTTCTACAGCCGCCAGTACCGTTCCAAAATTATTATCCAGCAATACCATGTCTGCTGTCTCTCTAGCTACATCACTCGCATCATTTACCACAATTCCAATATCTGCTTGTTTTAAAGCTGGAGCATCATTTACTCCATCTCCCGTCATTGCTACCGTATGCCCTCTCTTCTGTAAAACATCCACAATCAATAACTTCTGTTCTGGTGTCGTCCTGGCAAACAACTTCACCCCTTCTATCTTATTGAGTACTTCCTCACTCATCTCTTTTCCTTCCCACTCGGCTAACTCATCCCCCATCATTATTTCATCTTCATTCAACTTAGCTCCCACCAAACCAACCTGTTTTAACACCGACCAAGCAGTCTCTTTATAATCACCAGTAATCACCTTCATATCGATTCCCGCCTTCTTAGCTCTTTTAAGTAAATCATCCACTCCTTCTCTCACCGGATCCTCAAATATCACTACTCCACACCACTCATATCCACCCACACTATCCCTTTTTATCTTCCCCCCTTTTACTCCCTTCTTGTAGCCAAAACCAACCAACCTATACCCCAAAACTCCCAACTTACTAAACTCTTTTAACCAATCTTCCTTTTCTTTTTTTGTCAGATTACAATTATCCAACACCACCTCTGGAGCTCCACTTAAAAACTCCAATCTCTTCCCCTGACTATTTTTATGTCTCGTCACAATATATTTATATTTATGATCAAAAGGTAACTCATCTTCCCTCTTCCACCCTTTCCACCCTTTTATTTGTTCCTGTTTCTCTGCCCAATCACGCATTGCCATTTCCAACGGATCTCTTAAATCGTTACACAACCAAGCCCCTCCCAATAAATAATCACCCTTACTACCATCAACCCACTTACTTTTTTTAATATGTTCCTTAAAACCAATCTTCAAATCGCTTACTCCACCCATCGCCTCCATCTTCCCCACTGTTATAGTCCCTGTTTTATCTAAACAAATCACATTTACCCCACCCAAAGTCTCTACCGCCAAAAGTTTCCTCACTAAAGACTTCCTCTTCAACATTCTCCCCATTCCAATTGTCAAAATCACCGTCAAACTAACCGCCAAGCCTTCAGGAATTGCCGCCACCGCCAAAGCCACCGCCGTTAAAAACATCTCCGTAAAATCCCTTCCTGTTAATAACCCCACCACCATCACTACCACAATTACCAAACCCACCAACAAAGCCAACTGCTTACTCAAAACACCCAACTTCTTCTGCAAAGGTGTCTCCTCCTTATTTTTACCCTTAACCTTTTTAGCGATCTTCCCCATCTCTGTTTCATCACCCGTTCTTATCACCAACATCTCACCTATTCCCTTCTCTATCACCGAACCCATAAACACTCTCTTCATCTTGTCAGCCCCATCAAACCACTCAGTCTTCAACCACTCCTTTAATCTCCCCTTGTCTGTCCATGTTTTTTTCTCCACCGCCACACTTTCCCCTGTCAAAATGGCTTCTGACACAAACATACCATCCTCAATTACCAACACTCCATCAGCTGGCACCTTCATTCCAATTTCCAAACGCACCACATCTCCTGGCACCAACTCTCTCGCTTCCACCTCATCCCATTTTCCATCTCTTTTTACTTTTACTTTACCAGCCACCATCGAAGCCAAAGCCTCCAAAGATTTTTCTGCCTTAAATTCTTGAAAAAAACCTAAAATAATGTTCACTACTACCGCCACAGAAATTACCGCTGCATCTACTCTCTCATTCATCAACCACGTCACCACCACCGCTATCACCAACACATATATTAAAGGGGATTTAAACTGATCCAATAGTACTCTCCACCATCTTACCTTTGATTTTTTAGCAATTTCATTAAAACCCCTCTTCTCCCTTCTCTCTTTAACTTCAGACAAATTTAAACCATCTCTTATTCCCATACACTTCATCATACAAAATTATCTTCCTTACTTCTTTATCTTTCCTTTAACCGCTTCCACAATCATTGGCACCACTGAAACACCAATAATGGCGAAAATTACCAAAGTAAAATTGTGTTTTACCGCTGGTATATTACCAAAGAAATAACCCATCAAAGAAAAGGTGGTTATCCAAGCTACTCCACCAATTATGTTATAAGCAATAAAATGGCTATAACTCATCTTCCCTACTCCTGCCACAAAAGGAGCAAACGTTCTTACAATCGGCACAAATCTAGCCAAAATAATTGTTTTTGCACCATGCTTTTCATAAAACACCTCTGTTTTTTTAATATGCTCTTCCTTAATAGGTATCCTTTTACTCTTAATCATTTTCTCTCCCAAAAAATGTCCAATCCAATAATTAGCCGTGTCTCCTAAAAAGGCCGCCATAATCAATAAACCTATCAACAACCAAATGTTTATTAAACCCAAAGCAGCAAAAGCTCCGGCCGCAAACAATAAAGAATCTCCTGGTAAAAAGGGTGTCACCACCAAACCTGTTTCTATAAAAATAATCACAAACAAAATTGCGTAAGTTAAACCACCATAGTTGCTAATTATCTCCCCCAAGTGAACATCTATGTTCAAAATAAAATCGATTACTGTTTTTATTATTTCAATCATAAACAATTATTCTATCAACCTCTCCTAATCCTGTCTATCTCTTTCATTGTTGTTGC
>CAZBRK010000024.1:0-2560 GCA_964494445.1 uncultured Pseudomonadales bacterium | reverse complement strand
CTTCCATTTTTTCTCAACCCCACCAAAAAAGCACCCATACCAAAACTAACCCTCTTGCCTCGTCCTCTGTAATACCCCATCACCACCAAATCCAAAGTGTCTGTTAACTTTCCTTTTGTTCCCTCACTCTCTTTTATCTTCACCCAATTCCATCCCTGTCTTCCTGGTAAATATCCACCCTGCCATTGTTTCACCACTGCCCCCTCATATCCTTCTTTCAAAAATTTTTCGTGTAAACCGTGTACTTCTTTTGTTTCCTTTTTCTCAAATACTTCATTTACTACCAAAATCCTATTCTTTTTAACACTCTTTTTTAAAATCTTTCTTCTCTCCTCATAACTTTCATTCAATAAACTTTTCCCATCCTTGTACAACAGATCAAAAACATAAAACCTTAATGGCACCTTGCTTGCGGCTTCCCCTATCCCATGCTTTCTCTTCCTAGTTATCGTCATCTGAAAAGGCAATATCTTACCAGTCTTCGCATCTATTCCCACCGCTTCACTGTCAAAAATCAAACTCTTTCCTTTGAGAAACTTCCCCACCTCTTTCAACTCAGGGAACATATGGGTCGTCTCTTCTAAGTTGCGTGTAAAAGTATTACATGTCCATTTACCCTTCTTATTCTTCTTAAAATGAATCTGCACCCTAGTTCCATCAAATTTTCTCTCCACTGCCACCCTACCCATTTTGGCAACAATTTCTTCTGCCGTATTTAATCGCTGACACAAGGCCGGCACCACTGGCACCCCCACCTCAACCCCTATATTTTTTTCTGCCCCCTCAACCCCTTCTCTTTTTATCCAACTAGTTATTTCTCCCAAATCAGGATGAACCTGAAACAAGTGATCCAATCTCTTTCTCAATGATTTATCATTCCCTTCTAAAACACTTAAGGCATCTAATAAGGTCTTCTCTGAAAATCCCAGTCTCAACTTGCCCAAAACAATTCTCATCACAAACTTAGCCGACACACTATCCAAATCTAACATTAACTCCGCCAAAGCCATCACTTTTCTTTCTTGGCTCCCACTACCAGAATCTTCAGCCAAACTTTTTAACCTTTCATAAACCTCAACAACACTCAAACTTTTTCTCTCCTCACCTACTTCCAAATCCAACACCAATCCTCCCAAATCACCCTTCTCTTTATACATCTGCATCACCTCTTCTTGTTCTTTACCTATTACTCTTGCTATCGCCCTTACCCCCATCTTGTCCCCCATAGCAAAATCCACTTTCCTATACTTTGGTGCCAAATTGCCCAACATTAAATATATTCCCTCCTCCACCTCATCTTCTTTTATCTTCTTCAACACCTCTACCAATAAATCAGTTATTACCAATCGACTACTTACCTTCTCAATCTCATTTAAATATTTACTTAATTCCTTAAACGTCATCTTCAATTATTTCCTTCTATTCATTTTAATAAGTATCTGACCCCTTTAGTCTTCCCCTTCTTTTTCACCAAACTCTTTTTCATCAAGCCACTCAGGTCACGTAATATCGTATCATCTGACACCATCGGTAGTACATCTCTCGCCTCTTTCATTGTTAATTCATCTCTCAACTGAAACACTTCCATCAAAGCAATCTGCCTTTCCGACAAAGCAATCTGTTTTCCTTGCTTGTCTTTAAACTTAGTATCCATTGATAACCTTTTGACCTTCTCTTTTGTCTTGTCCATCTCTGACGCTAATGCTTTAGAAAAATACTCCAACCACTCACTCATGTTTCCTTTATTTTTTTTCACACTTGCCAAAGCTTCATAGTATCCTTCCACATCCCTGTCAAAATATTCCTCTACACTAAAAAATCTTTTAATATCATAACCCTCATTCACCAGCAATAATGTTGAAAAAGCTCTTGCCGTTCTACCATTTCCTTCCACAAACGGATGTATCCTTACCAACTCATAATGCACTATTCCCGCTAAAAGTACTGGATGAATCTCGTTCTTCCCCACCCTCTTCAACCACAACCAAAAATCTTCCATTTGATAAGGCACTTCCACTGGTCGTGGCGGCTTATCCACCACCTCTCCTTTATTATTCTTTATGCTCACCACTACCCGTCTATAAACTCCCAACTCATTAGAAAGCAAAATCTTTTCTGTCGTCAATGAATGAATCTGTAAAAACTCTCTTTCCCCATACTCAAATTTTTTTCTCTTATCTCCCAACCTTGCCAACTGATCAACAAACTTAACCACATTTCGATAATTAATTACCTCCTGCACGTCTCTTTTCTTCCCCGCCACCCCAATTCTTTTAGCCACTTCGTCAGCCGGCTCATCCCTAGTCGGATCATCCTTCACAATTTTCTCTGTCTGCTCTCTTGAAAGATTATTTCCTTCTACTTTAGTTCCAAAATGAACTACTTTTACCAACGCTTCTTCCCTAAACTTCATCTCCCATTCTGGCACCAAAGCTGCACTATCAATTATTTCTCTAGCTGCCTCAATCTGCCCCACCCATCTCAAAACATCATTGGTTATTTCATATTTAGGTTTAAACATTCTTACCTTATTCTCGCAAAAACTGCGTTAATTATCAAT
>CAZBRK010000023.1:0-7722 GCA_964494445.1 uncultured Pseudomonadales bacterium | reverse complement strand
AGAAAATAACAATTAATATTTATTTCTTAGTTTTAATGAAGAGACCGAGGCCAGTAATGTAGGAAAGGGTGGAAAGAGAGTAGAAAATACTGTTTTCTAGACCAGTATCGACGGTGATGTGCTCTTCACAGACGTTGGCCATACCGTAAACAGGGGTACAGATGATCTCAATAGTAGTATTCCCGTCAGCGTGTGCTTGAGGAACAAGGAGGAAAAAGGCGATGGTTAAGATTAAAAGTAGTCTTTTCATTGGTGTAGAAAATATATCATTTCAGACTGGTGAAGTCAAGTTATAGGATTGTTAATGGGTAAAAAAATGCCCAGGGCGGTAAAAGGTGCCCCGGGCAGATCTCTAAAACTTACTTTTTATTATTCTGGTCGATATATTTCTGTTTTTTGATTTTTATTTTCAAGAATAGATAGAGCTATCCAACCAGTTTTTCCAGATGGAGTTTCTACCCTGACGTATCTTTTCATTAGAGGTAGGTCGATGCGGAAGGTTGTTTTACCTTCTCTATTGGCTTTAACGACGACTTCGTCTCCAGGTTGAATAGTGTCAACTTGTTTGAGTTGATATCCCGATGGGGGATTTTGTCCTCCTGGGGCAAAGTAGACAATCTGGTCTTTGTTTCCGTCGAGTTTATAGACTGTTCCTGCTGGAACCTGTTCAACGGAAGTGAAAGTAAGAATGACAATGATTATCAGTCCAAGTGTTAATAAAACGACAATGAAGCCAGAAGAAGATTTTTCTTTAACGACAGGCATGAAATTACCTCCTTAGGGTAAGTTTTAGATTTAAATGTTCTGTTTTTAAGTTTAACCTTCAAGTACTCGAGTACGAGTGTTTGGAGGCTAAAAATAGGTTTAAAAGGTGCTGTTTAAGCTAGGGAAAGTGTAGCAGGAAAGAAGTGAATTGTCAAGTTATAGGCCTGTTTAAATACGTTTGGCATATTTAATAATTCTGACTGGGGAGTTCCAGAGTTGGCAGGTATAAAGGATGAGGTCGGCAGAGTAGTCGGTGATCTGTTCAGAGACCTCTTCTGAGTAGATTTGGTAGATATATTGGCGTTGGTTCCAGTTAATGGTAATTTCGTCATTAATGTTTAGTTTGGGCAGGTTGTAGAAGGAGTTTAGGTGGCGAAAGGTACTGGTCCAGGAGAGATAGCCCCAACGATGGGCAGCAAGAATGGTAGGTGTGTTTTCCTGTTCAGGTGTGCCGAATTCGGGTACGTGCCAGATACCTTGTTGAAGTAGGGTGTTCCAGTCTTGTCCTTGGTGAATTTCGCCTCGGACACCGATGGTTTCGATGATGAGGCCGTTTTCCTTGGGTAAAGAAGGATCAAAGGAGGGGAGAGAGGGTATGGATGGTGTATCGGTGGGGGTTAGAGAAGGGTTAGAGGAGAGGTTTGAGGCTAAGGTGGTTGAGGCTTGGGGGAAGATACGATAGTAGAGATGAGGCCAGGAGGGGGTAAAAGCGAGAACAAGGGCAAGGAGCCAGAAAAAGATGCCGATAGAGACGAGTTTTTTGTTGCTCATTAAGATAATGATAGCTTAGTGTAAAAGAAAAGTGTTAATGTAATGGTAGTTATTAGTTTGATGGTGATGTATAGCCTTATAAGAAAAGTTCTTGACAGGTTTAGCCTTAGATGTTATATTAGTTATACTTTTGATATATTTACTTAGTCAGCAAAAGAACTGATTGAAGGTGGAATGGGTTAGGCTGGTAGTGCACGATAATATCAGCATTACGTCGAGTGGCCCTACGCGTTTCACCCTTAATCCGTTTTTAAAAGCTTGACAAGAAAAAGATAGATTGCAATAATCAGGGTAGTTTCATAGACGGTGATAGAGGTGATGACGAAGATGTCTAATACCAGATTTTATTTCCCAATTTAATTAAAGTTTTTTTATTAGTTATTTATTAACAGACAGTATGATGAACAATAGTAGTATGATTACCGGTTCCCGAGTTAAACAGACAAACACGAGGCCAAATGAGCCTAGAAATAGATTTCAGAGAGAGATGGAGAGTAAACAAATCGAGGGTTTGTTGGGAGCTATTGGTAGAGATAATCGAGGAATAATTAGAGTAGAGCATAAACCATCTGAGAATGATGTGATGATAAATCAGATGCAGATGAGGAATTTTGGGTTGAGAAAGGGAGATATGTTGAGTGCAACTGTGAGTAGACCTAAAGGAAGTGGAAATGGTTGGGCTTTGGTAGGAGTAGATAAAGTTAATGGAGTTGATGCAAAAGAGTTGGGTAAGAGACCTAGGTTTGAAAAAGGGACTCCGGTGTATCCAGATAAGAAGATTACATTAGAGACTACTCCCGATGTGCTATCAACTAGGCTGGTTGATATTGTGGCTCCGATTGGAAAAGGTCAAAGAGGCATGATTGTGTCTCCTCCTAAGGCTGGTAAAACAACGGTGATTAAGGAAATTGCTGGTGGAGTAGCGGCTAATAATCCGGAGATACATTTAATGGCGGTGTTGGTAGGTGAAAGACCAGAAGAAGTAACAGACATTGATAGACATATTAAGAAGATTACAGCCAAGTCTAAGATGCCAGGAGAGACTTTTGCTAGTAACTTTGATGAGAAGGCTGAAGAGCAGACCAGAGTGGCTGAAATGGCCTTAAACAGGGCCAAGAGATTGGTGGAGATGGGTAAAGATGTGGTGATTGTTTTAGACTCAATTACTCGTTTAGCTCGAGCCTACAACTTGGCCATGCCTACATCAGGTAGAACACTGTCTGGTGGTTTTGATCCGGCCGCTTTGTATCCACCCAAGAGTTTCTTTGGTGCGGCTAGAAATTTTGAGGAAAATGGAAGCTTGACTATTATTGGTACAGCCTTGGTTGATACAGGCTCAAGAATGGATGAGTTAATTTATGAAGAGTTTAAGGGTACTGGAAACATGGAGTTACACTTAGATCGTAAATTGGCAGAGAGAAGAATCTATCCAGCTATTGATGTACAAAGATCAAGTACAAGAAGGGAAGATTTACTTTTTAGTTCTGTTGAGTACCAAAATATTGTACTAATGAGAAGGATGTTAGATTTATTGTCTGACGGAGAAAGAACTAGTATGTTGGTGGATAGACTAAGAAAGACCAAGACTAATAAAGAGTTTTTGGCTTCTCTAAAAGAAGACTAAGAAGATTTTTGAGGCTATGTGGGAGAGTGAGAAGGTGAAAGCCTGTGATACAATGATGTGGCTAACCGAGTAAGCCTCGGGTCTATGGAGAAGATAAAAGATTTTTTTAACGATTGGGTAGGAGATTTTTTTAAGTTTGTAGGTGTGTTTTTTGGTTATGTGGTGAAGAAGTACTTAATGGTGGGTTTTTTCAGATTTGAGTCGGTAAAAAGTGTGGCGGTGGTAAAGATGTACCAACAAAGAGGTAAGTATGCAGACTTGTTTGTTCATGGTGGTTTGGTGGCTTTGATGACGATAGGAGTAGCATTGGGTCCTAGTTTGTTGACTAATGAAGCTGAGGCAAGGTCGGTGGTGTCGATGGTGAATAGGAGCGGTTCTGAAGTGGCTGGTTTGGTGGAGGAAGATGGAAGGGTTTTAGGAATGGCGATGGCTGCGGAAGAGGTGCAACCATTAACGGTGGTGTCTGATAAGCCTAGGGCAGAGATTTTTGATTATGAGGTTCAAGAAGGAGATACGTTGGGAACGATTGCAGATAAGTTTGGTGTGTCGATAGACACGATTAGGTGGGCTAACCCAGATGATATTAAGACGGAAAAAACAGTAATTAAACCTGGACAGACGGTTAAGATACCGCCGGTAACTGGAGTAATGCATAAGGTAAAAAGTGGTGAAACGGTGTACTCGGTGGCTAAGAAGTATGGAATTAGTGCACAGGCAATTGTTGATTTTCCTTTTAATGAATTTAGTAATGACGAAACTTTTGCTTTGGCGATAGGGCAGTCCTTGGTGATACCAGATGGAGTAGTTCCAGATGTGAAGCCTTGGTCACCAACTTCAAGTTTGGCTAGAGTGATGACGCCTGATGCAGGATCAGTATCAGCGACTGGTTCTTGGATTTGGCCAACTTCAGGAAGTATTACACAGAGATTCTATCCTTGGCATAAAGGGTTAGATATTGCGAATAAGTCGGGAGGAGCTATTTTAGCGGCTGATAGTGGTGTGGTGGTGATGGCTGGTTGGCCTGATAATGTGGGGTATGGAAACAGGATTTTGATAGATCATGGGAATGGTTATCAGACCTTGTATGCTCACTTGTCTAAGGTTAGTGTGCAGCCTGGTCAGGCAGTGAATAGGGGTAATGTAATAGGAACGATGGGGAGTACGGGGAGGTCAACTGGTGTTCATCTTCATTTTGAGATAAGAAGTTCGAGTGGAAATATTAATCCTCTATCTGTTTTAAAGTAAGGATAAAGTCTTGTTCAAGATTGGTGGAGTGGGATTTAGAAAAGAGGTTTATCTCTTGAGGTGAGTAACGAAGACCGTGTTGTTTTAGAAGAGTTAGTTGATAGGAGGAGTAGTTAGTGATGGGAAGTTGATAGGAGAGAGTGAGGGTGCTGTTTGAGTTAGCACGGGTGGTGTGGAAGAAGCCAATTTCAAGAAAATCGTGTTTGGGAGTGGAGGAAAGAGGAAGGGGTGAAGAGGTGATGATGGGTTCAGGAAAGTAGTCAATGGCTTGGGGTAAGGTGGGTTGGGCAATGAGGGTGATGTTTTGAGCTGTTTTAGGGATGTAGAAACGGAGATAGTTGATGTAGTTACCACCAAAGTGTTCAGGGGGTTGGGGGCTCTCCTGGGGTGATTTGTTGGTGTAGTTGATGATGATTTGATGGGTGAGGAGGTAGGGATTATTAGTGTTTTTAGTAATTTGGTGGGTGGTGTGGCGAGAAAGGTAGTAGTTGGCTTTGTTAGAACCAAGATTGGCTTCGATGATGGCTAAGGTGTCTGAAAGACAGTCAGAGTTAGAACAGGGGTTGGGTTTGAGTTCTCCAGCCCAGTTATGGTTAGAAAAGATATTTTGGAGTTCAAGTTTAGTGGAGTTGAGAAGAATGTTTTGATTATTTAAGTCAGTGAGAAGAATGTTGAGGATATTAAGATATTGTTTGGAGGTAAGGGAAGAGAGTTTAGAGATGAGGGCATTTCCGGTTGAGGTAAGAACGGATTTTTTTTGAGTAGAACCAGGGAAGAAATCTTGTTCGACTAGGTTTTGTAGAGTAAGAAAGAGGTTGTCTGAGTCAAGGGTAATGTCATATCCTGTTGGTTCGATAGGTCCGGTGATTTTAAGGATGTCTTGGATGGTGGAAAGAGGGAGGGTGATGATGTTGTCGGGGACGATCTCGTTGCCTTTATCAAAGAACCAGCGAATGGTGGTAGTGGTGGTGGGGAAGTTGGCATTCCAGTCTGAGTCTCTGAGTCTGAACCAGCCTTGACGAAAAGCTTGTTGAATTGGTTCTGGAGGATCGATATGGCCTTGAATTTGGCCGTCAGGGACATAGATATCTTGAAAACGGATGGTGGGTTGAGATTTGTTTAGAGTGAGGATGGCGTAGGAACCAAAAAAGCCACCGTTAGTACGAAGTTCAGTGTCGTTTTGGAGAAGAATGAGGTAAGTAGTGGGTTGATCTTGACCAAGAAGGTAGTCTTGGTAAGGAAGGAGTGGTTCGGTGGTGGAGATGAGGGTGAGAATGGTGTCGAGATGGCGGGAGGGAATGATTTTTTTAAGGATAGAAAAGCTTCCTTTTGTTTGGGGTAGTTGATTGAGACAGATGGAGATTTGTTGAGAATTAGAGAGGTTAAAACAAGGCTTGGTTTTAGAGTAGATGGAGAGTGAGAGGAAGGATATTAAAGCGATTATGAGGGTGAAAATGATGGTGAGGGTGAGAATGATTTTTTTCATTAAATTTGTTTTTTATTATATCCTGCTGTGAAATATGTCAAGGCGAGGTAAAATACAGGTATGGTAGATATGGCCAAAGTATATATTAAAGCAGGAGACGGAGGCGATGGAGTGGTTCACTTTAGACGGGAGAAGTATATTCCCAAAGGTGGTCCTGATGGTGGAGATGGAGGTAAAGGAGCAGATGTATACATTGAGGTAGACAAGAATTTGGCGACTCTGAAACAGTTTGCTTATAAGCAGAAGTTTGAGGCGAGAGATGGAAGAAATGGGATGGGAAGAAATAAGTCGGGTAAGTCTGGAGAAGATATTTTTGTTAAGGTGCCGGTGGGGACACAGTTAAGGTGGAAGAAGAGGGTGGGTGAAGAGGTGGTGGAGATGGACTTGAAGGAGGCAGGAGAGAAGTTTTTGATAGCTAGAGGAGGTCGAGGAGGAAGAGGTAACTGGCATTTTAAAGGTCCGGCTAATACGACTCCTAGAGAAGCAGAAGATGGAGAGTTGGGAGAGGAGTTAGAGTTAGAGTTGGAGTTGAAGGTTTTGGCTGATGTAGGTTTTATTGGATTACCTAATGCGGGCAAGTCAACTTTACTGTCAGTGGTGTCTGAGGCTAAACCAAAGATTGCTGATTATGAATTTACGACCTTAGAGCCCAATTTGGGAGTGATGGAGAAGGATGGAAAACGTTTGGTGGTGGCAGATGTGCCGGGTTTGATTGAAGGAGCAAGTGAGGGTAAGGGTTTAGGAGATCAGTTTTTACGACATATTGAGAGAACTGGAGTGTTGGTACATGTGGTGGGAGTAAATTTAGAGGAAGAAGATCGGGTGGAAGGTTTATGGAAAGACTATAGAGAGATTAGGAAAGAGTTAGAGGATTATGGTAAAGGAGTAGAAAAGAAAAAAGAGTTGGCGGTTTTGAACAAGATTGACTTGATTGACGAGAAGACGGTGGGGAAAATAAAGAAGAGGTTTGAGAAAGAAGGAGTGAAGATAATGGCTATTTCTTGTGGTCTGGTTCAGGGGATTGAGGAGTTGAAAGAGGAGATTTTTGAGGAGTTGAAGTAGGTTTGGGAGGAAATTTTTGAGCTTGTTCTTGGATACCACGACAGATGGGACAGAGTTGAGGAGGAAGAAGGTTTCTTTGTTGATAGAGTTGCTGTTCTTCTTGAGAGAATACGAAAGGGGAGGAACAGTTTTGGCAAGTGATGGTTTGATCAGTCATATATATATGTGGACCTGGGCGGAATCGAACCGCCGACCTTTGCAATGCGAATGCAACGCTCTAGCCAACTGAGCTACAGGCCCAGGCTTGTTTATTAATGTTAAGTGAGTCTATTGTCTTTCAAGTAGAGCATTTTTTCAAGGATGTAATAGAGATATACGATAAGCTAAAAGGGTTAGGTCTTGATTAATTCGGCTAGGAGTAAAAATTTTCGTATCATTATGATACGCTAGATGTATATGAATGATACGCAAGTAAATAGCCGTCAAAGGAATATATTAATTTAATGTTTCTTTATGACAATCCTCAATCGAGCAGAATTGAGGTAGAGACATCATTAGAAGATGATAAAGGGTCACGAATTACCATAATTCGTGATCTCAATCACCTCATTAAATTAAAATGGGTCGAGCTCACTTCAAGCAGTTAAGATTAATCTATGAAGAAGAGGAGTAATTTCAGCTTTTTTTGGCTTTTAATAAATATTTTGTAGCAGGACCCCTACCTTCAATTGTTAAGATTCTATTTTCTACCAAATTATTTAGGCGCCTTTGAGCTGTTCTTCTAGTTGTTTGCATAGCATCGATAGCTTCAGAAATAGTAATTTCTCCA
>CAZBRK010000022.1:4560-7911 GCA_964494445.1 uncultured Pseudomonadales bacterium | reverse complement strand
CAATCTTTTGAGCATTGTTTGCGACTCTATCAAGATGCATCCAAGCATGTTGAAGATCATTAATATTCCTAACTCTATCATTAACAAGATTTTTTATCTTATTAAGTTTAATCTCTGTCATTTTGATTTATAGAACCTTTCAATTATTTTTTCACTCAAATTCATAATACTTACCTACTTATTAGTTGCCAGACTAGGATTTGAACCTAGATCGGTGGGATCAGAACCCACTGTCCTACCATTAGACGATCTGGCAATGTGGTTGTATTTTACCTCAATTTGAGTTTTGATTCTTCTTCTTGACTCTTTTTGTGCTTGCCTTTAATATAGTTGTATAACCCTAAAAAAAGCCGAAGATATGAACTCAGAACCACTAGCAAATCAAATTCGCCCCGATTCCCTATCTTCCTTTGTTGGTCAATCACATTTAGTGGGCAAGGATAAACCTTTACGAGTTGCCATGAAAAAAGGTTTACTCTTCTCTATCATTTTCTGGGGACCACCTGGAGTAGGTAAGACTACTCTAGCTCGTCTCTATGCACAGAGTTTAAAAGCAGACTATGTTGAACTCTCAGCTGTTTCTGCTGGTAAAGCCGATGTTAGAAAAGTAATCGAGCAAGCCAAAGAATCATCTCGGCCCACCATCTTGTTTTTAGACGAGATCCATCGTTTTAACAAAGCTCAGCAAGACTTTCTTCTTCCTTCGGTTGAAAAGGGTATTCTTACTTTAATTGGAGCCACTACAGAGAATCC
The DNA here is from genome assembly GCA_964494445.1 of uncultured Pseudomonadales bacterium. Taxonomy (GTDB): domain Bacteria; phylum Patescibacteriota; class Microgenomatia; order UBA1400; family MFAQ01; genus CAZBRK01. The sequence continues at coordinate 7,158 of CAZBRK010000022.1, read as the reverse complement.
TAGTTTCGAGATTATTTCTCCTCTACTGTCTCGTTGTCGTGTTTTTATTCTCAAGGAACTATCAGAAAAAGAAATTTCCTCCATCATTGATCGGGCCGTTTCTACTTTAGGGAAAATTAAACTATCTACCACTGCTCGAGAATGGCTGATCTCCTTCGCCAATGGTGATGCTCGTCAGGCTATCTCCATCATTGAGTCTACTTATGGTCTGTATCGTAAACTAACAGTCGCTTCTTTAAAAAATGCTCTTCAGTCTCAACACCTTCGTTTTGACAAGAAAGGGGAGGAACACTTCAACACGATTTCCGCCTTTATTAAATCAATGCGGGCCAGTAACGCTGATGCCGCCGTTTACTATCTTGCTCGTATGGTGGAAGCAGGGGAGGATCCTCTCTTTATTGCTCGACGTATGGTCATCTTTGCCAGTGAGGATATTGGTCTAGCTCAGCCAACCGCTCTAGTGGTTGCTAACGAGATCTTTAAGGCTTGCCAAGTAATTGGCTATCCCGAGTGTGCCATCAACTTGGCTCATGGTGTTGCTTACTTAGCTAATGCCAAAAAAGATCGCAGTGCTTATGATGCTCTTCGTTCTGCTCAGAAAGACATTAAGAGTTATGGTAATCTTCCCATTCCCCTTAAGCTACGCAATGCTACTACTGGTTTTAACGAGTTCATTGGTTATGGTCAGGGATATAAGAAATATGGGGACAAAGACTTTATGCCAGAAAAACTAAAGGGAAAGAAGTATTTTAAATAAACAACCAATTCTTGACAAATATACACATTATGCATACAATGTACATACATTATATACATAACATAACATGAATACCGCAACCATAAACATCAAAACTGAGCCTAAACTCAAAGCAGAAGCCCAACTTATAGCTAAGGAGCTTGGTTTTGATCTGAGTTCCATTATTAGGGCTCAGCTAAAAGACCTTGTTCGTAACAGAAAAATCTCTTTTGATCTCAGTGAGGAACCTAGCGAGTATTTAATTCAGGCTTTAAAAGAATCTGAAGCTGACAGGAAAGCTGGTAGATTTTCTACTTTTGACACTCCTGAAGAAGCAATTTCTCATTTTAAATCTTTATCTGATTAAATCGAATGCCTAAAGTTAGTTCTTCCACAAAGTTTGACAAATCCTTCAAAAAAATTCCTGCCACTATAAAGTTAGCTTTTTATAAAAGACTAACTCTTTTTCTTTCTAGCCCTGATCATCCTCAACCTCATAACCATCCCTTGAGAGGTCGTCTTAAGGGGCGTTATAGTTTTAATATTACTGGAGACTGGAGAGTTATTTACCGAAAAATTAATAATAATCATGTTTATTTCGACTCTATTGGCACCCATAGCCAGTTATACAAATAAACCTAAAAATTGACGTTAACTCGGAGTTAATTTTTCTTTACCACTAACCAGATATTTTTCCCAGTTTTCTTTACTTCAGTTACTGTTAGATCGACTTCTTTAGTTAGTTTCTTTAATCTTCTTTTTCCCAGAGATATATACAATCTTTTTTCTTCTCCCTGTCGGAAGGGGATCTCTACCACTCTCCAGTTTTTCATCTGTATTTTTTTAAATATGCTTTTGCAGTGCTCTCCCCAAAATTTACTTTGCCATAGATTCCAGATTGAGATGTAGGCCGTGCCATCTTTTTTTAAGTGTTTCTTGATTTGCCTCATCACAAATACCTGTTCCTTTTTTGCGCTTAGATGATGAATTACTGCTACACAAAAAATCTTGTCGTGCTCTTTTAAGCCCTTCCAGCCTTTCTGGGTAGTGATGTCTCTAAGAATAAACTTTCTTTTTGGATATCTTTTTCTAGCAATCTCTAGTAGGGTAGGGGAGAAATCAATGCCTGTATAGTGGGGGGTTTTAATTCCTTGTAAGAGTCTGCCTTCTCCACAACCAACATCCAGTACTTTCTCATTTTTCTCTACTTTTTTTAGGTACTTTTTCATCTCTGGCCACAAAGACCGCTCTGTCTTGCTAAAATGTTTACCGATACTCTCGTAGTCTTGTTTTGTTCTCTTAGGCATGAAATTAATTAATTTGCTCTACCGTGATTCTACTAAAATTACTCCCTTAAATCTGGAGAAGCTTAAACGTTCTTGGGCAAAAGATATTGGTCATCTACCTAAACACTCTGAACTTTTGTTTGCTTACCAGCAATTAGTTGAGCAAAAAAAACTTTCACCGACTCCCCTACTAGAAAATATTTTTCGTACTCGCCGAGGAAGAACTCTTTCTGGTGTTTCTCCTATGGCCGTCATGACCAAGCCATACCCTTGTCCTGGTAACTGTATTTACTGTCCTCAAGAAGAAGGCATGCCCAAGAGTTATCTTTCCGATGAACCCGCCGCCCAAAGGGCCAAGATGAATGACTTCGATCCCAGTAAACAAATTAAGTCACGTCTTCAGCAACTTAAAAGGACGGGTCATCCTACTACCAAGGTTGAGTTGATTGTTATTGGTGGTTCTTTCTCTTCCTATCCCAAAAAATACAAAACTTCCTTTTTTAAGGACATGTTTGACACCTTGAATGGTCAACCCAGTAAAAACTTAAAACAAGCTCAGGAGAAAAATGAAACTGC
>CAZBRK010000022.1:0-4460 GCA_964494445.1 uncultured Pseudomonadales bacterium | reverse complement strand
TGAATGGTCAACCCAGTAAAAACTTAAAACAAGCTCAGGAGAAAAATGAAACTGCTGATAATCGTGTTGTTGCCATTAGTATCGAGACTCGTCCCGACTTAATTACTCCAAAAGAAGTTATTCTCATGCGTTCTTTAGGGGTTACCAAAATCCAGATGGGTGTTCAGGCTTTTGATGACAAGATTCTCAAACAAGTTAATCGGGGACATGGTTTAAAGGAAGTAACTCAAGCTACTCGACTTCTACGTGACGCTGGTTTCAAGATTTGCTATCACTTCATGCCCAATCTGCCAGGCTCTACTCCTCAGCATGACATTGACATGGCCAAGATTATGTATCAAGACAAGCGTTTTAAACCAGACTACTTAAAGATATATCCCACTCAAGTTATTCCCGGTACCGTCCTGCATCGTCTTTGGGAGAAGGGAAAATACCAGACCTATTCTGAAAAGGACATAAAATTTGTTCTTAAGGAAATCAAGAAGATTACTCCTCCCTGGACTCGTATCGATCGTCTAGTTCGTGATATTTCTAAACAATGGGTCTCTTCTGGTACAGAGAAATCCAATCTTCGTCAGGTTATCCAGAAAGAACTTCAAGAGGAAGGTTTTCTCTGTCAGTGTATTCGTTGTCGAGAGGTCAAGAACTCAATTGAAAAAGAGGTTCCTTCACTTAAGCGTCGTTCTTATACCACCCTTGGTGGTAAAGAAGTCTTCTTAACTTGGGAAACAGATAAATATCTCTACTCTATTCTTCGTCTTCGTTTGCCAGAAAAAGACAATCCCCTTTTTCCTGAACTTAAAGATTGTGCCATAGTTCGTGAAGTTCATACCTATGGTAAGTCCTTGGCTTTGTCCCAGAGACAGAAAGGTAAAACTCAGCATCAAGGTATGGGCAGACAGTTAATGTCTAAAGCTGAGAAAATTGCCTTGAAAGAGGGTTACCCTCATCTAGCTGTTATCTCATCCATTGGTACTCGAGACTACTATCGTCAGCTTGGTTACCGTCTACAAGGTGAGTATATGGTTAAATTACTTCAATCATGATTGCCTTAATCCAACACATCTCTCAAGGTTCAGTTTCTTTTAAAGATCAGACCAACTCGGTTAATCATGGTTTTTGTATTCTTCTCGGTGTTGGTCACGATGATGGACAGGAAGATGTTCAGAAATTAGCCCACAAGATCTCAAGCTTACGTGTTTTCTATGATGATGACGGCAAAATGAATCTTAATATTGAGCAGGTCAAAGGGGAAATACTCTTAATCTCTCAGTTTACCCTTATGGCTAACACCAAAAAAGGCAATCGTCCTAGTTTCATAAATGCGGCTAAACCAGAACTGGCTGAAAAACTATATCTCTCCCTAGCCGAAGCTTTAAAAGAAAAGGGTATTAAAGTAGAAATCGGTTTCTTTGGGGAAATGATGAAACTGGACTTAAAACTAGACGGACCTGTTACCATCAACTTAGATACTAAAAATGCTTAAAAAACTCTTTTTTCGTTTTTCCATCTTATTCTTACTCCTAGTTACTTTTTCTGCCTTCATTCTATATAACTACAATCAGGCTCAAAAAGGTCTGGCCGAGTATCGTCCCGGAGAAGTTTCCATTACTCTTGACTCATATCCCAAAACTGTCTCTCTGTCTCAACCCTCCAGTATTGAATGGTCTGTGTCTGCTCCTGCCGGTATGATCACTCCTTTTACTACTATCTACTATGCCGCCAATTCTTCACCCAGTGCTTTGACCGTTAAAGACTCTCCTCAGGCTGTTGCCTATGCTAATCACATATCTGACTACACTCAAGGTGAGTTCACTCTTCCTGACACTTTCTCCGCTCGTATTTTTCCTTTAGTTAAGGACCTGCCCACTACTATTTTCTTCCGTGCTTACGCCAAAGTAGGCGGTTCCCATTACTGGACTGATGAGTATCAATTAACCCTTACTCAATAATGGCTAGGTCCAAATTCTCTTTCTCTTTTTTCGTTATCATTCTTTTCTTAGTTATTCTCGCTACTTTGCTTCTAGGTTATCGTTTCTTTTTGAATTAGCAAACGAGGCTAGTATCTGCTAAAATATCTCCATGTTAGGTTCAAGTTCAGCATCAAAGATCAAAACCGGCGCTTCCAAAATTGTGCCCTTAATTACTCTTAGAGAAGGCGTTATCTACCCCCGTACTGAGGTAATCTTGGCTTTTGGACGCACTCACTCCATCACCAGTATCAAGAAAGCTCTGGATAATAATCAGACCATTTGTTTTGTTTCTCAAAAGAAAAGAAAAACCGAGACTCCTCTTGCCTCCGACTTGTACACAGTTGGTACTATGTGTAAGATCATAAAAATACTTCCTGTTAATGATGAACTCCATGCTTTAGTTCGCGGTCTAGGTAGGGTAAAGATTAACAAGGTTACCAAGAGTTCTGGTGGTTACTCCGCTTCAGTTTCTGAGATTCTTGATCACTATGTCGAGAGTAAAGAATTAATCGCTTTAAACAACCATGCCATTAACTTAATGAAAAAAGCTGTTAACTTGGGCAAGGTCAACGTTGACCCCAATGCCTTCATGAAGATAGTTAGTCTCTCCAGCCCTATCGAGATCTCCTATCAAATCGCTTCTGTCCTTAATATTAAGAACGCTCAAAAACAGGCTATCATAGAAGAAAGCAATCTTGATAAAAGGTTAATGGACATCATTTCCCATATTTCTGATGAGATCAAGGTACTTCAGTTAGAACAAAAGATTGCTAGCAAGACTCAGAAAAAGTTTGACAAGAGTATGCGCGAAACAGTTCTCCGTGAAAGGATGCGCACCATTCAACGTGAGCTGGGGGAAGGCGACGATGATGATATTGCTGGACTCCGTCGCCAGATCAAAAAAGCCAATCTTCCTAAAGATGTTAACAAAAAATCCATTAAAGAACTTAATCGTTTGGCCAAGATGTCAATTCATTCTCCCGAGGCCGGCTACATCCGTACTTGGATAGAGACAGTCGTCGAGTTGCCTTGGAATAATGTTAAGAATGGTAGTTTTACTTTGAAAAAAGCCGAGAAGATTCTTGATCGTGATCACTATGGTCTAGAAAAAGTTAAACAAAGAATTCTTGAGTACATTGCTGTTCTTAAACTTAAATCACAAAAGAAACCTGTTAAGACTGGTAAGAAAAAACAGGATCCTTCCAGTTTACCCACCATTCTCTGTTTTGTTGGCCCTCCCGGTGTAGGTAAAACCTCTGTCGGTAAATCCATTGCTGACGCTCTAGATCGTAAGTTTGCCAAGATGGCTTTAGGTGGTGTTCGTGATGAAGCCGAGATTAGAGGTCACCGTCGTACCTATGTTGGTGCCATGCCCGGTCGCATCATTCAATCAATTAAAGAGTCTGGTTCTAAAAATCCTGTTTTCATGCTCGATGAGGTCGACAAGATTGGTAAGGACTTCCGTGGTGATCCTACTTCTGCCTTACTTGAGGTTCTTGATCCAGAACAGAACTCTACTTTCCGTGACCACTATATTGATATGCCTTTTGATCTTTCTCAAGTCCTTTTCATTACCACCGCTAATGTTCTTGATACCGTCCCTCCAGCTCTAAGAGACCGTCTCGAGATTATTCAGTTCACTGGTTACACCGAAGACGAGAAATATCATATTGCTAAGAAGTACTTAGTTCCTAAACAAGTTAACAATCATGGTTTAGTTTCTTCCGACGCTAAACTTTCTTCTCTTTCTCTACGTTACTTAATCAGTTACTACACTCGTGAAGCTGGTGTTCGTAATCTGGAAAGACAGATTGCTTCTCTCTTGAGAAAGGTTGCTCGTCAAAAAGTCGACAAGACTAAATTTAAAACAATTGATCTAGATAAAAAGAAAATTAATGAATTCCTTGGTCCTGAAATGTTCTCTCCTACTTTGGCCGTTAAGGATGATCAGGTCGGTATTGTTACTGGTCTGGCTTACACTCAAGCCGGTGGAGACATTCTTTTTATTGAAGTAGCCCTCATGCCAGGTAAAGGTAAGATCCAACTAACCGGTCAACTAGGTGATGTTATGAAGGAGTCGGCTCGAGCCGCTCACTCTTTTGTTCGTTCTCACTGTGATCAACTAGGTATCGACAAGAAACTAATTGCCTCTTCCGATGTTCACATTCACGTTCCTGAAGGTGCAGTTCCTAAAGATGGTCCTTCTGCTGGTTTGGCTATTACTACTGCTTTGATATCTGCTTTCCGTGACTGTCCTGTTAAAAAAGACTTGGCCATGACTGGTGAAGTTACCCTGACTGGTAGAGCTTTAGAGATTGGTGGAGTCAAAGAAAAAGTCATCGCCGCTCATCGTGCTGGTATTAAACAGATTATTCTTCCTCAAGGTAACAAAAAGAACTTGAGGGATATTCCTGAAAAGGTTAAGAAGGATTTAAAGTTCCACTTTGTTTCTGAAGTTGATGATGTGGTTAAGATTGTTTTTGGTTC
>CAZBRK010000021.1:0-8168 GCA_964494445.1 uncultured Pseudomonadales bacterium | reverse complement strand
TCCATGTTGCCATCTATAAATTTAAACCTCATAGCTACCGCGACCTTCCTATGCGCCTCAGTGAAATGGGAACCGTCTATCGTTATGAAAGAAGTGGTGTTCTTCATGGCTTAACCCGTGTTCGTGGTTTTACTCAAGACGATGCCCACATCATCTGTACACCTGAAGATCTTGCTTCAGAAGTTAAAAAGGCTTTTGAATTAACACTTAAAATCTTCAAGACTTTTGGCTTTACTGAATTTGAAGTCAACCTTAGCACCAGAGACAAAGAGAACAAGGACAAATTCATTGGTTCTGACAAAAACTGGCAAACTGCAGAAAAAGTTCTCAGAGAAGTAATCAAGAAAGTCGGTTATGGCGACAAGTACGTTGAAGACATTGGTGGGGCCGTATTTTATGGTCCCAAGATCGATATCAAGGTGGCTGACTCCATCGGTCGCAAGTGGCAACTCTCTACTATTCAGTTCGACTTTAATCTCCCTGAACGCTTTGACATGACCTATGTCGGTTCTGATGGTCAACAACACGTTCCTTACATGATACACAGAGCCCTTCTAGGCTCTCTAGAACGCTTCATCGGTGTTCTTATTGAACATTATGGCGGAGCTTTCCCTCTATGGCTCTCTCCCGTCCAAACCTCTCTTCTTCCCATATCAGAAAAGTTTGTTTCTTACGCACAAGAACTTCAGAAAAAACTCAAGTCCGTAGGAGTTCGTGTCAAAATAGACAACTCTAACGAGTCTCTAGGTAAAAAAATCAGGCAAGCAGAGGAACAAAAAACTCCTTACATGCTCATTCTTGGCCAAAAAGAACTAGACAAAAAAGCCGTTTCTGTTCGACAAAGAGGGGAAAAAGATCTTGGTCAGATGACTTTTGACGCCTTTGTTGATAAAATACAGGCAGAAATCAATCAAAAATTAATCTCTTAATTCCTCTTGGGCAAGTTTTACCGCACTAATCAATATATTAAATATCCTGAAGTCAGGGTCATCGACGAAACCGGTCAACAGGTCGGTCTTATGTCTTCTATTGACGCTCTTAAGTTAGCTCAAGAGAAAGACCTCGACCTTGTAGAAATTACTGCTAAAGCCAAACCTCCAATTGTTAAAATAATTGATTTTAGTAAATTTAAATACCTCGAGTCCAAAAAAGATCGAGCCGGACAGTCCCGCTCCACTCAAGACACTAAAGAAGTTCGTTTTTCTCCTTTTATGGCCCAAAACGACATCAAAGTTCGCCTCAAAAAGGCTGAAAAATTCCTCAAAACTGGAGACAAAGTCAAGTTAGTGGTAAAATTCACCGGCCGACAAATCAGTAAGAAAGATTTTGGCGATAAAGTTATGAGCTACGCTCTTCAAGAACTTAGTTCAATTTCTGAATTAATTCAAGAACCAAAGCTCATTGGTAAACTTCTAATTGCCCAAGTCAAACCAAAAAAACAAATAAAAAAATAAAATGTCTAAAAGAAAACAAAAAACCAGACAAATCGTTGCCAAAAGATTTAAGATAACTCCTACCGGCAAAGTTATGCGTCGTACCCCCGGCATGCGCCATCTTCGTCGCAAGAAATCTTCTAAAAATATTCGCAAGTATCATCATTATGTCGAAGTAAAAGGTAAGATGGCTAAAAAAATTAAAGCCATGCTTCACAACTAAAATGGCCAGAGTAAAAACAAGTCACCTAAGAAAAAAGAAACACAAGAAGGTCTTAAAACAGGCCAAGGGTTATCGTATGACCCGTAGTCGTCTTTATAAAGTTGCTCATGAAGCTGTTCTTCACGCTGGAGATTATGCTTTCCGTGGTCGTAAAGAACGTAAACGCCAAATGCGTCGTCTTTGGATTACTCGTATTAGTGCCGCTCTCTCAAATCAACCAGACACCCCTTCTTACTCCAAGTTCATTCACCAACTAAGCCTAAAAAACATCAAGCTTAATCGTAAGATGCTCTCTGAACTAGCCATACACCAACCTGAAGTTTTCTCTCAGGTGGTCAAACAGGCTTTTAAATAACTCTCAACAGCTTTCCTCCCTTCTCGGTTCTGTGCTAAGATAAAAATATCATGGGTAGCCTTAAAACTCGTCTAAAAAACATCGAAAAAGACTTTGATCAACAACTCAAATCTCTTTCTGCCCCTCAACAACTAACTTCACTTAAAACATCTTTCCTGGGCCGTAAAGGACACATCAACCAACTATTCTCGGAACTTCAATCTGCAGACAAAGCCAAGTTTGGACAAGAAATAAACCAGCTCAAAAAAGCCATCGAGAAAAAACTCTCTCTTTCAGAAAAAAAACTTCTTCAAAACAAAAAAGAGGACTCTTCTTTTGACCCCACCATTCCCGGCATTACTCCACCCGAAGGCCATTACCACATCATCTCCCAAACAATCGAGGAGGTTGAACAGATCTTTAAAGCCCTTGGTTTTATTCGTCGTCGCTATCCTGAAGTAGAAACCGACTGGTACTATGCTGAAGGTTTAAATATTCCCAAAAACCATCCTGCTCGAGACGATCAAGAAACCTTCTATCTCAAAGACGATGTTGTCCTCACAGCTCACACCAGTAACGGACAACTAAGAGAAATGGAAAAGATCAAAACCCCTCCTATCAAGATGATTAATATTGGAAAAACATATCGTCGCCAAGCTTCATACACCCACGCTCCCATGTTCCACCAATTTGAAGGACTCCTTATTGATCAAGACATCAACATTACTCACCTAATCGGCGTCACCAACTTCTTTGCCCAAAGCTACTTTGGTCCTGAAAGAATCACCAGACTCCGTCCTCACCACTTCCAATTCACAGAACCTTCTTTTGAAGTTGATATTAGTTGTAACCACTGTAAAGGAACCGGAACCATCAACGGCAAACCTTGTCGTATTTGTAAATCTGGCTGGCTTGAACTAGGTGGTGCTGGTATGGTTCATCCTCAAGTGCTCAAAAATGGCGGCATCGACCCAAATAAATACTCTGGTTTTGCTTTTGGTTGGGGAATAGAGCGCATCGCCATGATGAAACATAACTTAACCAACAACCTTCGTGACCTGTACTCCACCGATATTAATTTTCTTTCTCAATTCTAATGGACATTAAACTATCTCACTCACTTCTATCAGAATATCTTAGTACCAAGACTTCACCTAAAGAAATTGCCAACTGTCTCAGTCTTTGTGGTCCAACCGTTGATAAACTTCACGACTCTGTTTACGACATCGAGATCATCACTAATCGTATAGACACTGTTTCTGCTCTGGGTATTGCTCGTGAAGCAGCCGTCATCCTACCTCAATTTAAACACTCTGCCAAACTTAAAAATGATTCATACAAGCTAAAACTTTCCTCACTCGGTAAACTCCCTTCATCCCCTCCACTCAAACTAGTTGTCAAAGACAAAGGAATTCTTACCCGTTTTGCCTGCATTGCTTTAAAGAATGTCACCATTAAACCCTCCGATACCAAAACCCAAAACCTTCTAAAAAACCATGGTCTTAGACCTCTTAATAATGTTGTCGACATCTCTAATGAAATCACCCTTCGTTTAGGTCAACCTGTTCATGTGTTCGATCTCGACAAAATCAAAGGTAAAAAAATGACTGTTCGTTACAGTCGTTCAGGTGAAAAGATCACCACTCTTGACGGTAAAACTCATCTCCTTAAAGGTAAAGACATCATCATCGAGGACGGAGAGGGGAGACTTATTGACCTAGCTGGCATTATGGGTGGTTCTCTTAGTGAAGTTGATTCTAAAACAAAAAATGTCCTTTACTGTATTCAGGTTTATCAACCTCAAGCCATTAGACGAACCTCCCTCTATCTTCAACAAAGAACTCTAGCTTCTCAAATTTTTGAAAAAATTCCTGACCCTGACATCGTCATTCCCGCCCTCATTGAAGGCACTCAAATGCTTCAAAAACGAGCTGGAGGAGTCATCTCCAGTAACTTGCTTGATTACTACCCTAAACCTTTAAAAAAGAAGATTGTCACCATCGATCTTAACTGGCTCAATCGTTTTGTTGGTATCATCATTCCTCCCAAACAAGTCATCTCCATTCTTAAAACACTAGGTTTTATTGTCAAAAGAAAATCTTCTTCCCTTACTTGCCAAGTTCCTAGCTGGCGCCATCAAGACATTAGTATCAAACAAGATCTAGCTGAAGAAATTGCTCGAGTTTATGGTTACTTCCGTCTTCCTTCTAATCTACCCACAACCCAACTTAAATCATTTACTCAAGAACCTTTACTTTACTGGGAAACCCAAACAAAGAAAATCCTCAGCCTTTCCAGTTTTACCGAGATATACAACTCGTCTCTGGTTTCAGAGAAACTCTTTTCTCAAGTAGGTCTAGAAATAAAACCTTCTCTTAAAATAAAAAATCCTTTAACCCAAGACCAGGCCTATCTTCGCCGTAGTCTCATTCCCCAGATTCTCGACAATCTCTCTCATAACCAACCACGAGTTAAACAACCGCTAAGAATTTTTGAACTTTCCAACATCTATCTGCCCCAAAACAAAAACCTACCAGAGGAACACTCAGTTCTTGTTTACGTCACCGATAATGATGACTATCGTCACCACAAAGGCTACTTTGAACACTTAGCTAAAAAACTTCACCTCAAAAATCTTAACTATCAAACCCAACACCACTCTTCTCCTCTCTGGAACCAGTATCAAACAGTCGAAGTTTATTCTGGCAAAACCTTCCTTGGTCTAATCGGAAAAATTAAATCTCAAGTCTGTCATCAACTCAAACTTAAAGGAAACATCTACCTTACCAACCTTGATTTCCAAGTCATCTCTGAACTAGCTAGCAGTAAACACAATGTTAAATCTTTAATTCAACACGCTCCCATAATCGAAGACATTAATTTTAGCTCCACCACCCCCGTCAACAACTTAATAAAAAGAATTAAAGACTTCTCTCCCCAAATTCAACAGGTTACCTACATTGATAGTTATAAAGATAAACACACCTTTAGAGTCATTTTTAACGATCCTAAAAAAAGCTTAACCCAAAAACAGGTTAACTCAATTAAAGAAAAACTTCTCCAAAAACTCACTTCCAAGAAAAAGAAATAGTAAATTACTCTTCGACAACTTCTTCGACAACTTCCTCACCCCAGTCTTCATTCATGCCAAATTCATGCACCCTATCACTCTCTCTTCCATCCACATCTCTAGCTAAAACTCTAATTGTGTGTTGACCATCTGCTAATATCATATTCTCAATAAGATATGGAAGGGACTCGAACTTTGTTTCTTCCACATCATCAATATAAAGCTTTGCCCAATCTATTTCTTTATCACTACTAACCTCAAATCTTATTGTTACCGTTTCACCATCAACTCTACTTTTATCTCCTGGAGAAGTAATCTGCACATCAATTCCTTCACTTGCCTCACAGTACTCAGTCGGCACTTTATACTTATCATCAGCCTGTCGACTAATCCAACCATCTATCGCTTTTTGCCACAAGTCCTTGTCCGTTAAAGGATCACTCTCCCTTATATAAATTACTTCTTTCTCTTCATAATTTCCCTGAGCTACCTGAAGTATTCCGGCCAACTTATCTGTTTGACCTTTACACACCTTAATTTTTTTATGAATTGGATCTTCTTCATTCGACAAAGTACCACTAATTATCCAGTCTACATAACTGCCAAAACCATCATGGGCTAAATATCCCGAAACCCCATCCAACTCTACTTGCTCCACACCACTTGGCACTTCCCAAGGTCGATCAGCTTTTTCTGCTAAAACTTCTAGCATCTCTTTCCTCCATATTGGTGAAGCTCCAGACACACCACTCGCCACACTTTTCATTGCCGAGTTATCATTATTACCCACCCATACCCCCACAATCCTGTCCCGAGTCCAACCAATCGTCCAGTTATCCCTCATATTATTAGTTGTTCCCGTCTTTACCGCCACCGCTCTATCACCCATATTCAAGTAAGAATTAACTCCAAAAGTAATCAATCTAGCATTATTGTCAGACAAAATATCATTAATCAAAAATGCTACTTTTTCATCCAAAACTTTGTCCTGTTTTACCGGCTTATGCTCATAGACTACTTTTCCATCTGGATCTTCTATTTTTAAGATAAATACCGGCTCTACCTTACTTCCACCATTGGCAAAAGCAGAATAGGCAGTAGCCATCTCTAACAACTTGATTTCACCTCCACCCAAAGCCATCGATAAACCCAAACGAGACAGATTTTCCCTGGTTGGCTCTAAACTATTCAATCCCATCTTATATCCCTGACTTAAAACATCTTTAACCCCCACTAAAGCTAATAGTTTTACCGCTGGTACATTAATAGAACTGGCTAAAGCATCTCTCAAGTGCAACAACCCATGCTCTTCTCCATCATAGTTCTTAGGTTCATAAGGTGTGTTCTCGTCTTTACCTGGAAACTCAGTCACTGTATCCATCAACACATTCGAAGGATTGTATCCCTCACTAAAAGCTGTAGCGTACACCAACGGTTTAATGCTTGACCCTGGTTGTCTCAATCTGGTCACCACATTTACTTCACCATCTATCTCTTCATCAAAGAAGTCTTTTGATCCCACCATCGACAACACCTCTCCATTATTAGTGTCTACAATCACCGAGGCTCCATTAGTAATATGTAAAGAATCATTTACCTTAGATATCTCCTTCGCCACAATTTCCTCTGCTTCAGCTTGCAAATCCCAGTTCAAGGTTGTTGTAATCTTCCACCCACCTTGATCTAACATTTCTTCTCCATACATCTCTTCCAATAAGTCTCTGACATGCATCACAAAATGACCTGCGTGAATACTTGTTCCTAAAGCCTGAAACTCTACCTCAGGTAAACTTGCCAATACCTCAGCCTCTATTTCATCATTAATGTATCCGTCTTCATTCATCCTTCTAGCCACCACAGTTGCTCTAGCAATATATGCCTCTGGATTATTACCATAAGGAGAGTATCGTGTTGGAGACTGAGGCAAACCAGCTAAAACCACCGACTCAACCAAGTTTAATTCTGAAACCTCTTTGTCAAAAAACATCTCCGCCGCCGCCGCCACTCCCCAAGCAGTTCCACCATAAGGTGTTTCATTAAAGTACATCTGTAAAATCTCATCTTTACTAAACCGACTTTCTATTCTAATCGCCAAAACAAACTCCTTGATCTTACGCACAACAGTTCTTTCACTCGTCAGTAAAGCATTCTTAACCAACTGCTGAGTCAGAGTTGAACCTCCCTGAGCTCTACCAGTAGTAAACAATCTCAAAAGCCCTCTGGCCATTCCCATCAAGTCAAACCCTTTATGTTCATAAAAATCCTTGTCCTCCACCGCCACCGTTGCTTGTTTAAAGTACTCCGGCACTTCCTCAATCGGAGTAAACTTTCTGTTCTCATCAACATACAAATCAAACAGTACTTCTTCACCTTCCCTGTCTAAAATCACCGTTGAGTAACCACTCTTTCTTTGTACTTGATTAGGATCAGGTAAATCTCGTGCAACCCATATGAACAAAATCAAAACCAAAACCACACCTCCTACTGCCCCCAAAAAAGCTATCTTTCCCCAGTTAAATCTAACCAACCACTTCTTTAAAAACGTCCATCTCTTCTCCAACCACCACCTAATTTTGTTACTTTTTCTCCGATACATTATCTCTATCTTACTACATCACCACACCTCTTTTCCTTCCATATAATTCATGTACAATACAAGGTATGAGCCTAGACAAAATCAACGACATCCTCACCCGAGGAATTGCCAACATAATCCCCAACAAAAAAGAGCTTGAAAAAGCTCTAAAAACAGATAAAAAACTCAATATTTACATGGGTATTGACCCCACCGCTACTCGTATTCACATTGGTCACGCCTTTCCTTTACGTAAACTACAAAAACTATCCGAACTTGGACATCACGTTACTTTTCTCATTGGCGACTTCACCGCCAGAGTAGGGGATACGTCTGACAAAGACGGTGAACGTCCAGTTCTCACCCCCAAAGAAATTAAAGACAATTTTACTACCTACAAAAAACAAGCTGAAAAATTTCTTGACTTCTCTAAAATTGACATTCGACATAACAGTGAATGGTTATCAAAACTCACCCTTACCGAAGTCATTGAACTTCTTAAACACTTTTCAGTAGGCGACTTTATCTCTCGT